>DATKSX010000170.1:0-2954 GCA_035531415.1 Chitinophagaceae bacterium | reverse complement strand
CGAGGTTTCGCCGGTAATTGTACTCCCCCGTGCCGATACCGATATCGTCGATAAGACCAGGCTGCATAATTACATCTTCCTCTGGGGTGCCCGGTTTACCCGGTCCTGTGTGGCTCTGGGATATTGTTCGATCTACAACCACTCCTTCCTTCCCAACTGCGAGTACGAAATGGATTTTGATGCCGATACCATGACCATCCGAACCCTGCGCAACATCAAAAAGGGGGAGGAACTCTTCATAAACTACAATGGGGAGAATGATGACCAGACCCCCGTCTGGTTCCAGGTTAAAAAGGCCTGACTTTCCTGCCCGACTCCATCCGGATCCCCGAACGTTAATCCGGCGTTAAACTCCGGGATTTCATTAAACCTGCCGGTGGTTCCTGGGTCTTTTAGTTGGGAACCCTGAGTTTCCCCTAAATTTTGATCCCATGAAAAAGGTCCTATTCCTGGCCGTGGCTGTCCTGATGGCGGTTGCGGCCTTCGGTGCCGCACCCCTTCAAGCCGGTCCTGGCTCCGTCCCGCCCCCTTACGCCTTGTTCCGTAATGACCATCCGGTGTTTCGGGAGAGGCCTTGGTTTCGCCACCGCAGGGAAAGAAGGAGAGAACAACGGGAAAGGCGCAGGGATTTCCGGCACCACCGGCGGAACCGGCGGGATCGCCGGGAACGGAGGGAGTATTAAGGTCCCAGGGACTGGCCTGGAATTCCGAACTTTAGCCCCATGATCCGGATTGGACTGATGTCGGACACTCATGGGGTCCTTCCTGACCAGGTGTTTGAATATTTCCAGGCAGTCGATGAGATTTGGCATGCCGGGGATATTGGAACTACGGAGTTGGCTGATACCCTGGAAGCCTTCAAGCCCTTTCGGGCAGTTTACGGCAATGTGGATGACGCGGACCTGCGGATCCGTTATGGGCTGGACCTAAAATTCCAGCTGGAGGGGTTGTCGGTCTGGATGACCCATATCGGAGGTTATCCGGGAAGGTACACTCCCCGGATTGCCTCCCTGATCCGGAGCCAGCCTCCTGGGCTATTCATTACCGGCCATTCCCATATCCTGAAGATCATCCCGGATCCTTCTCTCGGCCTGTTGCATATCAACCCGGGAGCCTGTGGCAATGAAGGCTGGCACAAGGTTCGCACCCTGGTCCGGTTTTCGGTCCGTGCGGGCATTGTGGTGGAACCTGAAGTGATTGAGCTACCCCGGAATTCCCCGATTAAGCCCCGCTGATGGATGATGAGAAATTTTCCATGATGGAAAACCGGCTCACCAAAGTGAACCGGCATATCAGCCGCCAGGCCAAAAGGATGGGAGTGTCCTGCTACCGGATTTATGACCACGACCTCCCGGAATTTCCAATTTGCATCGACCGGTACGAGGATTTCATCCATATCGCCGAATATAAAAGAAGGCATGGGATGGATGAATCTTCCCATGAGCGGTGGGTGAAGGCCGTCATGGACCTGGTATCCCGGCTCCTGGAAATCCCGGCAAGCCGGGTCTTTTTCAAAGAGCGGAAGCGGAAATCCAGCCGGCTGGACCAGTATGGGAAAATGGGGAGCCAGAGCGCCCTTACCCTTGTCCGGGAATCCGGGCTCAAATTCCGAGTGAATCTCAGCGATTACCTGGATACGGGGCTTTTCCTGGATCATCGGATCACCCGGAGCCTGGTGCGGGAGGAGGCCCGGGATAAAAAAGTGCTCAACCTGTTTTGTTACACCGGCTCGTTCTCCGTATACGCTGCCTCGGGAGGGGCGCGAAGGGTGGATTCAGTGGATCTTTCCAATACCTATCTTTCCTGGGCCCGGGAAAACCTGGAGTTGAACGGCCTGCTGGACTCCGACCGGCATCGCCTTATCCGGGCCGATGTGCTTCGTTACCTCCCTGGACTGGAAGACGGCAGCTACGATCTGATCATCCTTGACCCGCCGACCTTTTCCAACAGCAAGGCAATGACCCGGTCCATGGATATTCAGCAGGACCATGTAGACCTGATCCTCGGCTGCCTGAGGCTGCTTTCTCCCGGAGGGTGGATTTATTTCAGCACGAACCTATCGGATTTCATGATGAACCGGGAAGCCCTGCCAGGCACGGTGATCTCGGACATCACCGACGCCACCATTCCCTTCGACTTTGAAAGGTCCATTCCCCACCATTGCTTTAGGATCCGGAAGCATTGACCCCCTTTCCGGCCTAATGTTCTTGTAAGGAATGAGTTGTGATTCTTGATAAATCAGGATTCCCCGGAGAAATGGTGAAAAAATAAAATATCTTTGATGTGGAGATGAAAAGGTTGCTGGCGATATCCATTTTGTTTATTTACACCCTGGGAGTGACTGGTGTGGGGGTAACCTCCCATTTTTGTTGTGGGAGGCAGGCTTCTTTTCAAATTGTTTATGCCTTTTCAATATTTCCAGATAATCCTTCTCCCCATGGAATCTCGGGATGCTGTGGAAAAGAAACCCGCTTTTTCAAAGTGCACGATGCACAGCAGCAATCCGCCAATTTCATTGAGATTAAGTCTCCCCAATTATCGACTCCATTAGTTCCCTTCGGGTTTGATAGGCTCCTGGCTATCCAGCAATCATCTCTCCCAAATTCCTTTTACAATCTTCATGCTCCGCCTTTATTGCGGATTACGACCCCCCTATTTATCCGGTATTCGGATTTCAGGATCTGATTTTACTTTTAAAAAGCAGGAATTATTGGTGGTAATAGCCCGTAATTATTCCTCCTTTTTTGCTTTGCCCGCCTGTTTCCCGGAATAGAACAGCCCTTCGGACTCAGGGCCAATTTCTACGGAATTCCTTATCGCCGGTACTGAAATCCAGGGGTTCAAATTCAGGATGATCCAATTAATAATTTATTTAAAATGATCAATACAGTTATTTCCTGGTCCATTCATAACCGCTTCATCGTGATAGTGGCAGTATTGGGACTTATTGGTTA
>DATKSX010000169.1:0-4278 GCA_035531415.1 Chitinophagaceae bacterium | reverse complement strand
AATCATGCCCAGGTAAGCCCCTTCCCCTTCCGGGTGGGTTCCGGTCAGATGATAGGCATCTGCTGCCATGCCTCCTCCGGCAACTTCGGCCAGGATGGGCGCATTTCGGGCCCGCGCGGATTCCAGACTTTCCAGGATCAATGCACCTGCTCCCTCGCCCATCACAAAACCGTCCCGCTCCACGTCGAAGGGCCGGGAAGCGATCGCCGGATCCTCATTGTGCGTAGAAAGGGCTCTGGAGGCATTGAAACCACCCACTGCGCTGCGGGTGATGGCTGCTTCGGATCCGCCGGTGATGATCATGTCTGCTTTTCCCCACCGGATATAATTAAAGGCATCGATGATAGCAGTATTGGAGGTCGCGCAGGCAGAAACGGTGGTGAAATTGATCCCTCTCAAACCATACCTGATGGAAATCACTCCCGATGCGATGTCCAGGATCATTTTAGGAATGAAGAAGGGATTGAAATGGGGCGTGCCGTCTCCAAGGGCGAATTCGGTGACCTGCTGCTCGAAGGTGTTGATGCCTCCATTACCCGAACCCCAGATGACCCCGATCCGATTCCGGTTGAGTTTTTCGAAATCGATCCCCGCATAGCGGACTGCTTCTTCCACCACGATCAGGGCATATTGGGTGTAGAGATCATATTTTCGGGCCTCTGATTTTTCCATGAAAGCCGCCGGATCGAAATTTTTCAGCTCGCAGGCGAACCGGGTCTTAAACTTCGACGCATCGAAATGAGTAATCGGAGCCGCACCGCTGACTCCCTGAAGCAGGGCATCATGGTAACCGGACGCGGTATTGCCAATGGGGGTCAGCGCCCCGACGCCTGTTACAACTACTCTTTGCATACGGTGAATTGGCCTGAAACCGGCAAATGTAAATATTTTATACCGCTTACCCTGATCCTGCGATCCGGATCAGGAATCCCTTCCCCTGCGCGGGGAGCGGAAGGGAAATCCTTCCACGAATTCATAGAGGTTGAAATCCCCCCGCTCCATCCTGGAATTGATTTCCTCCAGGAGGTCGGTGGCCCTGATGGATTCTGCCATCCGCTGGCGGATCAGGCCGGCGGCCTTGGAGGCCAGGAGGCGGGATCGTTTCGCGGGGTCGGCGCAAAATGCGCCGGCAATTCCGAGAATCCCGGTTTTGACCTCCGTAATCCCCTCGTGGTTCCGGGCCACCGTGGAGAGCACCCGGACCTCCTGATTCCTTCCGGGACTTTCCAGGATCTGACGGACCAGTTCGGGAGCCTGGGGAAGGTCGGCTTTATTGACCACGAAGAGATCAGCGATCTCCATCAGACCGGATTTCAGGACCTGGATGCTGTCCCCAGATCCGGGAAGCAATACTACTGCAGTGACTTCGGCGATCCCTGAAATTTCCACCTCCCCCTGGCCCACTCCTACGGTTTCAATGAAGAGGTAATCAAAACCTGAGGCCCGAACCAGGTCGGAAATCTCGATGATCCTGGGACTGAGCCCCCCGGCTGCGCCCCGGCTGGCCAGGGAACGGATAAAAACCCTGTTGTCATTAAAATGGCCGCTCATCCGGATCCGGTCCCCCAGCAGGGACCCCCTGGAGAAGGGCGAACTGGGATCCACCGCGAGCACTGCCACCCGGGCGGGTTTCATCTCAGTGATCAGCGCATCGACCAGCGTACTTTTGCCAGCTCCGGGGGGGCCCGTTATTCCGATGACCACGGTTCGGGAATCCCCGGGAAGGGATTTCAGAAGATCCCTCCATCCCACAGCCCCGTTTTCCACCAGGCTGATGCATCGGGACAGCGCCCTGAAATCTCCCTTTTGAAGGAGTTCCAATGGTCTGGCCCATGATCCGGATGCGAAAGTTTGCACCCCTCCAATATAGAAGGAAAATCGATGCGGTGCCCCGCGGATTGCCTAATTTTACTGCAGGCCCATGTTTTCCATCCTCATCCCCACCTGGAACAACCTTCCCTACCTCAAGGCCTGCCTGGAAAGCATCCGGCTCCATTCCTCTTTCGACCACCAGATTGTACTTCACGTCAATGAGGGAAATGACGGCACCCTGGAATGGGTCAGATCCCAGGGCATAGAACATAGCTTCACCCCCGATAACGCAGGGATCTGCATCGGAATGAACCTCGCGGCGGCCCGGGCAAAACACCCCCTGCTGCTCTACCTCAATGACGATATGTATTGCTGTCCGGGCTGGGACCGGTATTTAATGGAAGCTGCAGACCGGATTCCCACCAATGCCTTTCTCCTTTCCTCCACCCTGATCGAACCCCGTCCCACCCGTAATTCCTGTGTGATCGTCCGGGATTATGGCCAGGACCTGGAGGGATTCCGGAAAGAAGAACTGCTTTCCGGCTTCAGCGGATTACGGAAAGCGGACTGGAGCGGTTCCACCTGGCCTCCGACCCTGATGCACCGGCAATACTGGGACCGGATCGGTGGATACAGCATTGAATTCAGTCCGGGGATGAGCAGCGATGATGACCTTTCCATGAAGATGTGGATGGCGGGTTGCCGGATTTTCCGGGGTATCGGGGAAAGCAGGGTTTATCATTTCCAGTGCAAATCCACCGGGAGGGTTCAACCCAACGACGGAAGGAGGCAGTTCCTGATGAAATGGGGCCTGAACCAATCGGGGTTCCGCAGGGTTTATCTGAAGATGGGCAGGGCCGATCCAGGTCCCTTGGCAGATCCATTCGGAACCCGCGCCTACCGGTGGGAAAAATTCAGGGCGGGGATGAAGCGCCGTTTCCTGTAGCCGGGCAATCCCCATCCCGGAGCAGTGCATATTTGAGCAGGGTGCCGTAAGCGATCATGGAAGCGATCACCAGGCCCCTCCATCCGTCCAGAAAACCCAGCTTCACCAAATAACTTTTGAGGAAGGCGACCTTCGGGCTGAAAAAAAGCCTGAACCAGCTTGCCTTCCTTCCCCGGGCACGCATGGATTGAGCGGACAGCCGGCTATACCGGCCCATCTTTTCCAGATGTTCCGGAATGCTGTGATAGGCCTGATGCATCAGTTTCCCTTTCAGCTTCCCGGTTTTTCCTCCTGAGGACAATATGAAACGTTCATGAACATAGGTCCCGCCCCAATATCCTTTCCGGCTGTCAAATATCCGCAGTTTCCGGTCCGGATACCAGGAACCGTGGCGGATCCATTTCCCACAGTAAAAGTTCAAGCGGTCCACCCAATACCCGTCCCGGTCCCAGGCCAATTTAACCCGTCCGATGGAATCCCGCAACCCGGGGGAAAGCCATTCATCGGCATCCAGGGAAAGAATATGGGGAAATTGCGCGAAACTAAGACCTAGATTTTTTTGAGCGGAATACCCCAGAAAAGGATGCTGTATAACCCTGGCACCCCTTACCCTGCAAATTTCAAATGTCGAGTCGGTGGAAAAGCAATCCAAAACTACGATATCATCCGCAATTCCCTGAACGGAATCCAGGCATTTGCCAATATGCTTTTGGGCATTAAAACTGATGATCACCACCGAGAGCCGAATCATTCGAAAAGAAAAACTTCCACCTCTAAAGTAGTCATAATTTTGAGGCCATTATATCAATAAGTTTCTGTTCAAAATATTTGGCCTCACTGACCAATCCGGATTTCATTTTTAGAAATGGACTTTCAAATTAAGAATTTTGAGGTTGTTCAAATTAACAATATATTTTTCCTTTTACTCACTGGAATGCTCTTTAATGTCTCCTGGTGATTATGAAAACCTTAAATTTTTTGTTTTCCAACACCACTGATTTTAATTCAACCCGAAATAGGATTCCTCAAAAGAAAAAATTGTAACTTTTGTTGCCCTTAGTCAATTTTTCAGGTAAAATTATTATATTTGAAATACATCCTATAAATGTTAAACCCTATCTTATGGTTCCTGTTAGAATTGCTCGTTCAATTAATAGTTCTGATTTTGGAAAACTTAAGTCACGTTTATCTGAAGTAGGCCAGCTTTCCAATTTAGCATCCTCACAAGTTGTAAATTATCATGGGGGCCCCTTATTAACCTCTGTTCAAGTTTATCTCATTTTTTGGGGTATCGAATGGAATCAATCTCCGCAAAATGGTTATGTAAATCAACTAGTTCAGTTTTTTAATTCTATGCTAACTAGCTCAATCATGGATCTTTTAGCGGAATATAGTGTTCCTGGACAAATCATTGGGTATGGTTCAGTTATTGGTAATCAAATTATTACATCTTCAGAACCAGGAGGCGGGACTGGTCAGGTATCTGATGCCCAAATTCAAACTGCCTTACAGGCCTGGGT
>DATKSX010000168.1:0-3133 GCA_035531415.1 Chitinophagaceae bacterium | reverse complement strand
CACGGAACATAAAACTTCCGGGCTGCCAGGGACTTCCAGGTATATCACGACCAAGAATAAGAAAAACACCCCCGAAAGGCTGGAGTTGAAGAAATTCAATCCGATAATGAAAAAGGTCACCGTGCATAAGGAGATCAAGTAACCCGGATCCTATTTAATCTGATTCGTATATGGCCAAACAGGCAAAGACAGCGATCAAGACCAAAGACCAGAAGGCAGCCTCCGAGGCCAAGAACTGGACCAAGGTGATCAAGGCCGTGAAATCCGCCAAATCCGGATCCTATACCTTTCAGGAAGGCATTGTCCACAAGGATAAGATCAAGGATTTTCTGGCCCGCAAATAAATTGCTGTTCCTGATCTGGTCATTGCAAGCTATCCCCGGGATGGCTTTTTTATTTTAAAAAACACCGGAAGCATCATGAGGGTTTTTCAACTGTTTTCAAAGGAACGCAAGCAAAGCCTGGACCAGGGCCTTGAAAAGACCAAGGAGGGTTTGTTCGGCCGGATCAGCCGGGCCATTGCCGGAAAATCCGTTGTCGATGAGGAAGTGCTGGACGGGCTGGAGGAAGCCCTGATTGCCTCGGATCTTGGCCTGGAAACCACGGTTGCCATCCTTTCCCGCCTGGAGCAGCGGGTGGCCAGGGACAAATACCTGAACACGGCCGAACTGAACGGTCTTTTGAAGCAGGAGATGATCAGCTTGTTGGGGGGAGTGGGGAGCCCGCCTGATTTTGAGGCACCCCTGGATAAAAAGCCTTATGTGATCCTGGTGGTGGGAGTCAACGGTGTGGGAAAGACCACCACGATCGGAAAACTGGCTTACCAGTACAAAAAAGCCGGAAAATCGGTTTTAATGGCTGCCGGGGATACTTTCAGGGCGGCAGCCATTGATCAGCTGACCATCTGGAGCGACAGGGTGGGAGTACCCCTGGTAAAGCAGTCCATGGGCTCAGATCCCGGTGCCGTGGCCTTTGATGCCATTCAAAGCGGAATCGCCCGGAATCTGGAGGTCATCCTGATCGATACGGCGGGTAGGCTCCATAACAAGGCCCATTTGATGGAGGAACTTTCCAAGATCAGGCGGGTAATGAAGAAGATCCTTCCCGATGCCCCTCATGAAGTGTTGCTTGTGCTGGACGGATCCACCGGGCAAAATGCCCTGGAACAGGCAAAACAGTTCACCGCGGTGACGGAAGTATCCGCCCTTGCCGTGACCAAACTGGACGGTACGGCAAAGGGAGGCATTGTCCTGGCGATCTCGGCCCAGCTCAAAATCCCGGTGAAATATATCGGCGTGGGGGAAAAAATGGAAGATTTACAGCTCTTTCATTTGGGTGAATTCGTGGATTCCCTTTTGGCCTGAGAATCCCTGATCTCTAAAAAGTCCTGAATTTAATAATCGTGACCTGGTGATAAACCTGGCCCGGGCGGAGCACCGGCGTGGGAAAGTAACCCACATTGGGCGCATCGGGAAAATGATGGGATTCCAGGCAGAATCCTTCCCTTCCCGTCAGGGTGGTTCCATCCCTGGCCTCTACTCCCTTCAGGAAATTTCCGGAATAAAACTGGATGCCCGGCTGGGTGGTATACACCTCAATTTCCCGGCCGGTGGAAATTTCACGGACCCGGGCAGCCAGGGTCATGGCATCCATTTGTTTTTTATTCAGGACCCAGGTCTGGTCATAGCCTCCGGCAAATTTTAATTGCTGGGAAGGTTTTCCGATATCTTTTCCGATGGGTTTTGGGGTCCTGAAATCCATTGGAGTCCCCTGCACATCCAGAATTTCCCCGGTCGGGATCAGGTTGGAATCAATCGGCAGAAAATGATCCGCGTTCAAAAAAAGTTCATGGTCATAAATCAGGCTGTCCGGGTGGTCGGAAAGGTTGAAATAGGAATGGTTTGTGAGGTTGACGATGGTGGCCTTGTCGGTGGTTGCCGCATAATCCAGGACCAGATCATTGTCCGGGGTCAGCTTGTACTGTACGGTTACGGTCAGGTTTCCGGGAAATCCCTCTTCCATATCCGGGGAGGTATAGGTGAATTCCAGTTCACTGGTGTCACCGGAACGGCCCGGGGTCACTTTCCAGAGTTTTTTATCAAAGCCAATCAGGCCCCCGTGCAGGGAGTTGGGTCCATTATTCCGGGCCAGGTGATAATCTTTTCCATCCAGGGTGAATTCCCCGTTGCGGATGCGGTTGGCATACCGGCCGATGATCGCACCGAAATAGGGGTAGTTGGATTTCAGGTTCAGGCAGTATTCCAGGGAAGGGTATCCCAGGACGATATTGGAAAGATGGCCCTTGCGGTCGGGGATCATAATGGAATCAATGATCCCGCCGTAATCCGAGGCCACCACCTGCATTTTTCCGTTGTCCAGGCAGAATAAATGGGCCGTGGTGCCGTCCTTCAGGGTTCCCCAAACTTCCTCCCGGATTTGCGGGGCCTGGATATTTGAAGTCATAGAAGTTTGTTTTGGCTGGTTACAGGAGGCAAAAAGGGAAAACACGAGCAGGTAGGGAACCGGGTTTGGCTTCATCGGAGTTCATTTGCGTAAATATAAAAGATTGGTTTGGGAATTCCGGGACTGGTTTAAAAAGTGAGTAATAAGGAATTGATCCTTAATGCCTTGGGAACCTTTTTTGTGTTCGGGAATGTCCCTATCTTTGCGCCGCTATGACCATCGAACAACTGAAAGATATGAGGGACCGTTTGGCCGTCCTGGGGAGGTTTCTTTAACCTCCCGGAACGATTGGCCAAACTGGAGGAAGACCGGATGCTGACCGCTGCTCCGGGTTTTTGGAATGACAGTGTACGGGCTGCCTCGGTACTGAGGGAAATCAAGACCAATAAATTCTGGATCGATTTCTATCAGAAGGCCAAATCCTCTGTGGAGGATTGCGCCGTATTGCAGGAATTCTTCAAGGCAGGGGAAGGCTCCGAACAGGAAATGGACGTCGCCTACCGCAATGCCATCAGGGAATTGGATGACCTTGAGTTCCGTTCCACCCTCAACCAGCCCGAGGATGAAATGCCTGCGGTGGTCACCATCAATTCCGGAGCGGGGGGAACGGAAAGCCAGGACTGGGCGGAAATGCTTCTGAGAATGTACCGGATGTATGGCGAAAAACAGG
>DATKSX010000167.1:0-4885 GCA_035531415.1 Chitinophagaceae bacterium | reverse complement strand
CCCCGGGCCGATTCCAGCAGTCCAAGGGCCCAGACTCCGAAGGATGAAGGGTATTTCAGTGTGATTTCAGCGGTTGCGGAGGCCATCCGGGAGGCCATCCGTTCATAATCGTCCCTGGAAAAAACGACCGCCAGGTACCTGAGGTTGCGGCACATCACCGCATTTCCCGAGGGGGTGGCGCCGTCGTAGATTTCCCCCCGGCGAACGATCAGGTCCTCCCGGGAGGAAGAAGCGAAGCAGAAAAGCCCCTTTTCTTCATCCCAGAATTCCCGGACCGCCTCATCGGTCAGGTCCCTGGCCCTCAGGAGATAATCCCGGTTTGCCGTGACCTCCTGGAGGCTGATCAGGGCCTGGATCAGGAAGGCATAATCATCCAGGAAGGCGGCCTGCCTGGGTTTTCCGTCCTGCCAGCAATGGAACAGGCTGGTTTTACCAGACCCGGTCATGTGCCTGTGGATGAATCGTTCATTAGCCACCGCCCGGTCCCGGTAGCTGGGATCGCCAAAGGCCGCATAGGCCCGGCAATAGGCCGTGCACATCAGGGCATTCCACCCCAGCAGGACCTTTTCGTCCCGCTGGGGCCTTTCCCGCAGCTCCCTTCTGGAGAGCAACCGGCCCAGCAACTCCTCCTCCTTTCCGTCCCCGGGGATCGCGGTCCCAATCCGGTGGAGGATATTGACTCCTTCCCAATTTCCTTCCGGGAGGGCTCCGAATGCCGCGCAAAACCAGGTGCAATCCTTACCCAGCAGCTCTTCCAACTCCGGGTAGGACCATACATAGTACTTTCCTTCCGCCCCCTGGCTGTCGGCGTCCAGGGAGGAATAGAATCCGCCCTCCGGGTCCGACATTTCCCGGGATACATATTCCAGGGTCCGGGCCACCGCATGGGCATAATGGCTATCCCGGGTGAGCTGGTAAGCCTCGCTGATCAGTTCGACGAGCAGGGCATTATCGTAAAGCATCTTTTCGAAATGGGGAACCATCCAGGCCCGGTCGGTCGCATAGCGGCAGAACCCTCCTCCCACGTGGTCATAGATCCCCCCGGCGATCATGTGGTCCAGGGATTTTTTGAGGTGCTCCAGGGCCATTTTATCCCCTGCGGTCCGGTAATGGTGCAGCAGGATGCGGAGCAGGAAGGTGGAAGGAAATTTGGGAGCCCCTCCGAAACCCCCGTACAGGGAGTCGGCCTGGGCCATGATGGTCTCCACCAACCTGGTTTCCAGGGAAGGGGTAGAGGCCTGTCCGCCGGATCCGGCGGTTAAAGGATCCCGGCCCAGATGGAGGGTGAGCCTTCCGGCCTGTTCCTCGATCTGGGTTCTTCGGTCCCGGAAGGCCTCCGAAACCGCCATCAGGAGCTGTTTCCAGCTCATCCGGTCCCCTGTGGGCACCGGGGGAAAATAGGTTCCCCCGAAAAAAGGTTTCTTTTCCGGGGTCAGGAAAACGTTCAGGGGCCAGCCTCCGGATCCGGTCATCGCCTGTACGGCATCCATGTAGATCTGATCCAGATCAGGACGCTCTTCCCGGTCCACCTTGATGTTGACCAGCAGGGAATTCATGAGCTCGGCGGTGGCCTGGTCTTCAAAACTCTCCCGTTCCATCACATGACACCAGTGGCAGGCGGAATATCCGATACTGACCAGGACAGGCTTATTTTGGGAAAGGGCTACTTCAAAAGCTTCAGGACCCCATGGATACCAGTCCACCGGGTTATGGGCATGCTGACGCAAATAGAGGCTCGGCTCAAGGCTGAGTCGGTTTAAATGATTTTTCATAGGATACGGAAACCCTGAAGTTCCGGATTGGGAGGGCTAATATACTCCGATTTTCTATAATATTGAAAATTATTGCTACTACTACCCGGTTGCAGGTCAAGTAAATGCGGGGGAGGGGAGGGAGATCAGCGGTTGATTTTGCCCAGGTAGATCTCCAGGGCGGCTACCATGGAGGGGGCTTCCGGTAGGGGGGCTTTGAGGTCCAGGCGCAGACCGGCTTCCTCGATGGCCTTGGAGGTGGTGGGTCCGAAGGCCCCGATAAAGGTGCCGTTCTGCTTGAATTTAGGAAAGTTTTCGAATAGGGACTTTACTCCGGAAGGGCTGAAGAAAAGGATCATGTCATAGGGATCTCCATCCAGGATGGAACGGATGTCGATGCAAATGGTCTTGTAAAGGGTGGCTGTGGCAAATTCGCATTTGGCGGCCTTGAGAAAATTCTGGATATCGTTTTTCTGAATATCGGAACAGGGAAGCAGGAATTTCTCCCCTTCCTTGTGTTTTCCGATCACATCCAGCAGGCTCCGGGTGGATCCGTCCGCCCCGAAAAAAACCTTTCTTTTCCGGTACAGGATGAACTTCTGGAGGTACAGGGCCACCGATTCGGTGATGCAGAAATACTTGCATTCCTGGGAGATTTTCACCTTCATTTCCTCGCAGATCCGGAAGAAATGGTCCACCGCGTTTCGGCTGGTGAAGATGATGGCGCTAAAAGTAGCGACATCGATCCGCTGTTTGCGGAATTCCCGGGAAGGAACCCCTTCGACCCGGATAAACGGGAAAAAATCCAACTTGACGTTGAATTTCCGGGCCAGATCGAAATAGGGGGACTTTTCCGTATCCGGCTTGGGTTGTGAAATCAGGATAGACTGGATTTTTTTTGATACCCCTGCACTTTTCTGGCCTCCCTTACGCATAGCTCCCGGATATAAAAAAAACGCAATGCTCAGGCATTGCCATTCAACCAATCCAGTACGATCTTGCCCAGGATCAGGACTGGAATGATTTCGAAGGCGCAAAAATACAAAAAAAAGTGAAACCGATGAGGAGAAATGTGCATTTTAATCAAGCCCCAGGCCCTAACATAACGATATACAATGAATAACGATATAACTATAATCGAAATGTAAAATCCGGCCCCGGCGATGGAACTGCTGCAAAATGCCAGGATCACCAGGAACGGGAGCAGAACGATCCCCAACATCTTCTGGATCAGGAAAAGGATGAAAATATACCCTTCCGTCAGCGGCTCCGCCGCGAAAATCCAGCCCGTAAACCGGAGCACGAGCCATTTTACCGTATAGACCGCCCCGATCAGCAAAACGAAGGAAGGAAGGAGCAGGGAGATGTTGTAATTGGAAATAAAGCCCGTGATGCGCAGCAGCAGCACCAGGTAGATGCCAAGGCTGATGGTGAAAAAAAGATTCATCAGCAGCGCAGGAAAAGGGGTCTGGGAAAGCTGGTCCCGGAGCTGACGCTGGCTCAGGGTGGGGTTGAGGAACGCCCGGATTAGGTCGGAAAAATATTTATGGTATACCAGCCGGATCACGGCCAGGAAAAGAAAAAGCAGGAAAAGAATATAGAACATCGCGTCCAGCGATCGGACCTGGCGCACCGGATCCACATCGGATTGCAGATGCCTGGAGTGCCGGAACAGGGAATTGCCCTCCATCAGGGAATTGGTATAATCGTCGAAGGAAGCGGGAGCAGCAGGGGAAGGAAGGCTGCGCCGGAGGAGGGATTCCGGCCTGCGGGCCACCCCTCCGGAATCCGCAGGGGCCTGCCGGCCCTGGGCAGGTGGCCCTGGCAGGAACAGGGCGAAAAGAAGCAGAAGGGGCAGGGCGCGCATGGACGATCCAAATTTACGACAGGCTCAGAAGAAGTTCAGGTATCCGAAATGGATCTTGGATTCTCTCAGATTAAAGGGCTGCCCCTGCTGCCTGCCCACGGCCCAGCTGATGTTAAAGATCCCGTTGCCGGACTGAAAGGATATTCCCGCACCAAGTCCCCAGGGACCATTTCTGCTGTCCCCATGGAGGTATTTCATTTGCACATACCCATTGTCGCTAAAGACAAAAAAATAGGAGTTCAATCCGAGCAGGTACCGGTATTCCAGGGTCAGGACCGCATACTGGGAGGCATAGATGCTCTGTTCATCGAAGCCCCGCAGCAGGGAATAGCCCCCGATCTGGAAGAGTTCGTTCACCAGCAGGTCCGGCCCGATCAGGGCTCCGCCCTGAAGGGCCGTCTCCAGCACGCTGCGGCTGCCCAGGGGAAAGAACCTGGCCAGCCTTCCCAGCAGGGTGGCCTGGTAGGATTTGAGGGGAAGGGTATCATAGAGGGAGCTGTACCGGAAGGGGGAAGAGCCGGTGTCCTGCAACTGCAGGATACCGGGGTTCGGGTGGATGGTTCGCGTGCCGGCGGCCACCGAAAAATTGAATTGGAAGCCCCTTCTCGGGTTCAACTGGTAATCGGTGTGGTCGATCTCGTAACGGACGGCGACCTGGGTGGAGGACAGGTCCAGCATGGAAGGCAGTTGGTGGGTCTCCTTCACCTGGAGGGTATCGACCGTGAGCAACTCGCTCTCCTTTTGCTGCAGGGAAAACCGGAAAAATTCGGTTGCCCTGACCTGATACTGGATGCCAGCCATGGCATTTATGTTCAGCCAGCTGGAATCTTTTCGAAGCAGGTCAAAGGCAAAATTAATCCCGAAGGGAGAATGGCTCAGGTAAGGGTACTGGAAGGCGAGGTCCAGCTGGGGGGATTTGTATTGGAGCTGTTGCCAGTTCAGCGTGATCCCCTCCCCCCTGCCGAAGGCATTCTGCAGGTTCAGGGCAGCCTGCCCGGTAAGCAGCAGGCCTCCGGTGGCCTGGCTTTTAGGCAGAAACCCGACCAGGAAATCGAACTGGTTGGCCTTGCGGATATCCAGGTAGAGCCGCAGGGTGGCCCTGGTCCCATCGAAATAGATTTCCCAGGGCTTGCTTTCCTTCAGGAAACTGAGTTCGGCAATATGCTGGCTGATCGTCCGTAGCCTGGACTCGTCATACAGACTCCCGGGGTGGATCCCCAGGTAATTTTGGAGGTAAGACCGGGCGATCTTCGCATTCCCCTCCACC
>DATKSX010000166.1:0-3973 GCA_035531415.1 Chitinophagaceae bacterium | reverse complement strand
GATCGTTTTGCCCCGAAGCTCATAGCTGCCCTTGGATTCCTTGAGCCAGATGCCCTCATGGGCGGCCTTGTTCTTGTCCGGGATGCGCCGGATCAGCAGGATGGAAAGACCAATGATCAGTTCCGCGACAGACCGGGTGTTGGAGTAGGGGGCATTGAAAACCGCCACGCCCTGTTCCCGGGCTTCTTTCAGGTCGACCTGGTTGATCCCGATACAGAAACATCCGATGGCCTGGAGCTTCCGGGCTGCGGCGAGCGCTGGACCGGTTACATGGGTTTTGGAGCGGATGCCCAGCAGGTGGATCCCTCGGATGGCCTCGGTAAGGGCTTTCTCCCCCAGGGCCTTGGGCAGCCTTTCCACCTGGGAATATCCCGCATCCACAAAGGCCTGGGC
The DNA here is from genome assembly GCA_035531415.1 of Chitinophagaceae bacterium. Taxonomy (GTDB): domain Bacteria; phylum Bacteroidota; class Bacteroidia; order Chitinophagales; family Chitinophagaceae; genus JANWKA01. The sequence continues at coordinate 3,580 of DATKSX010000166.1, read as the reverse complement.
GGCGGTATCGCTGATATTTTCAAGCAAAAGAACCCGGATCTTGTCTTTGGGATAACTGGTCAGGGGAGGGTTCTTCTCTTCCATGGAAGGGTTTTGAATTGAGGTCGTCAAAGATAGGATGCCCTTGGCAGAACGGAAATCCCCCCATTTGGGTAGTTTTTTTTTGGCCGGGCTTCCAATATTGTAATTATCGATTAAATTTGTCCTGCATATCCTATTGAAAATGAAACCAACGGCCCTTATTTGGAAATGCCTTGCCAGCACCTTGCTGCTCCTTTGGGCCGCCAGCCTGAGCCAGTGCACCCATCCCTCTTCGGCTTCTTCCCGGCTTCATTCCCCGGACCTGACCCCAACCCCGGTCTCGGTCAGCCCTGCCCTGATCCGTGAGGTGCTTTCCTCGGTTCGGACCCGCAAGGAAATCAGTGCGCTGAATGATTATTATGACAGCCGGTTCAACCGGAATTTCAACGGGGCCATCCTGGTGGCCCGAAAAGGAGTGGTCCTTTTCGAAAAATACCAGGGCTATGCCAACCTGAAAACGCGGGAACCGATCGGTCCCCATACTTCCTTCCAACTGGCTTCCACCTCGAAGCCTTTTACCGCCATGTCCATCCTGTGGCTCATGCAGCAGGGAAGACTCCGGCTCAGCGATTCGGTCCAAAAATACATCCCGGGTTTTCCCTATCCCGGCATCACGCTGAAGGACCTCCTTTCCCACCGCAGCGGTCTGCCCAACTATTTATATTTCTGCGACAGTCTCTGGACCAGACCCTCCAGGCTGATGTCCAACCAGGATGTGATCGACCTGATGATCCGGCACCATCCCCTTGCTGAATTTCCTCCCAACCGCCATTTCCAGTATTGCAACACCAATTACCTGATACTTGCGCTGGTCGCCGAAAAGGTCAGCGGCATGCCTCTGGGACGGTTCATGGACAGCATTTTCTTCAGGCCGCTCGGGATGACCGACACCCATCTTTATGACCCCGCAACCGGGGACCCGGGGCCCGACCAGTCTGTCAGCTACGATTACCGGGGCCGCGAGGAGGCGCTGGTGCCCGCCGACGGGGTCGTCGGAGATAAAAACATTTTCAGCACAGTGGAAGACCTCCTGAAATGGGACCAGGCCCTTTATCGGGGAAAACTGTTCACCCCCCAGACCCTGGCTGCCGCCTTCACGCCATACAGCAATGAGCATCCCGGGATCCGCAATTACGGATTGGGCTGGAGGCTGCTGGTATATAAGGACGGGGATAAGGTGGTCTACCACAACGGCTGGTGGCATGGCGACAACAGCGTCTTTTATCGGTTTATCGGGGACTCCACCACCCTGATCATGCTCTGCAACAAATACGACCGGGGCATCTACCAGGTCCAGCCGATCTGGAAAATCCTCCACGAATCCCCCGGAGTCACCGACAACGGCGAAGAATAATCCTCATTCTTCTGCCTTTTCCAGAAGGGTCTCCCCATGTTTGTGGTTGGGAAGAAGGGTTTCCCGGGTCCAGGGTATTTTTCCCGTGAAGGGATGGCTGCGCACCGGGCAATCCGCTTTCAGACAGTAATGGCAGCAGGAGGGGATGCAGGGATCTGGGTGCACGAAGCATTCCACTTCACCGATGGATATTTCATTGCTGAGGGAAAGTGAAAGATCCCTGATCTCCTCATGGGCCTGGACCAGGTCCAGGTAATAAGGAAGGGTCAGGTGGCAATCGATATGGTAATTGTTGCCATATTGCTGGACCCTGAGGTTGTGCACATCCACCCAGTCCTTTTTCCTCCGGGCGGCCAGGATCATGACCACCTCATCCAGGAGCCTGAGGTCGGTTTCATCCATCAGGCCGGAAACCGAGGGCCGGATGAGCCGGTAGGCATTGGCCAGGATGAAAATCCCCAGCAGGGCCGAAGTGACGGGATCCAGCCAGTGCCAATGGGTGAACCGGATGATCCCCAGGGCAATGACCAGGGCCCCAGAGGAAATGGCATCAGAACGAAGATGACTTCCATGGCCGGAAAGGGTGATGGAGCTTAGTTTGGTTCCGGAAGCGCGCAGCCACTGGCCCAGGCCCAGGTTGGCTGCTGAGGTCAGGGCGATCAAAAGCACCCCGAAATCGAGCTGGGCCAGAACCCGGGGATGCAGCAAGTACTCTACCGTCTGGAACAGAATGATCCCCCCGGCAATGAACAGCATGGCCCCTTCCACCCCGATGGAAAGGAATTCCACCTTTCCGTGTCCATAGGGATGGTTCCGGTCCCGGGGCAGTCCCGCAAGATAGATGCTGTAATAGGCCAGCATTCCCGCGGCAATATTGACCAGAGACTCCAGGGCATCGGAAAAAATGGCCACCGAACGGGTCGAAAAGAACGCAAGGAACTTTATTGCGCAAAGCAGGACGCTGGCACCAAGGACGATTCCAATGACCGATTGTTCCTTCTTTTTCAAAAGGGGAATTTGGGTCAGCTGAAAATTTTCCGGATGATCCACCAAATCAGGCTGAGCAGCACACTGGCCAGGATCATCGTGGTCAGGGGCATGTAGATTTGGAATCCGGGTCGCCGGATCCGGATATCCCCGGGCAGTTTGCCGACCCAGCGAAGCCGGTTGCCGAACGCCATCATCATGATACCGAGGATCACAAGCAATATCCCGGCCCCTATTGCGAATTTTCCGGCCTGTTTCACCTTTCGAAAATACGAATTACCCTCCGCACCTGCTTCGTTTCATAAAATTCGGGTTCGGAAACCCTGCGGTCTTGCCGCAGGGAGGAGAACCACTTCCTTTTTAAGTTTTTTTGTATTTTTATAATAGGCCTTTGACATGCTATCGGGTTGCCCGAGGAAATCTTCCCGGGACGTAAAAGCATCAGAGTTACGATAGAGAAACGGTTTAACAGGCACTCTTTTTTTGGCGTTGCCGTAAATCAGCGCATAAGAGCCGGATGGTCGGTGCAATGGTGGCATTGAATCCAGGTTTAAATTCTGTATCCGTAGTGCATGGTTAACGCCCTGCACTCTTGGTGCAGGGTAGTTTACATTTGAAATGAAAAGGATTGTAGTTAAGTTTACGGAGTGAAGCCTTTGCTAAAAAAAGTTACGCCGAACCCCCAGCATTCCTTCAGTTTCCGGATCGATTCGGGGGAAAAGCTCCTGAGCAACTGGCACTACCATCCGGAACTGGAATTGGTAGTAATAATTAGGGGCTCCGGAACCCGGATGGTGGGGGACAACATGGAGAATTTCCAGGATGGCGACGTGGTGTTGCTTGGATCCAACCTGCCCCACCACTGGCGCCATGAAGACAAATTCATTCTTCAGCCTGAGCAGACCAGAGCCAAAGCCCTGGTGCTCCATTTCATTGAAACTTTCTGGGGGAAGGAATTTTTGGAACTGCCCGAAATGCGGGAAATCCGGAACCTATTCGAAACATCCAGGCAGGGACTGAGGATCCGGGGGAAGGCGAAAAAAACGGTTACCGAGCTCATGGAGGCGATGGAGGAAGCTTCTCCCGGCCAGCAACTGATCCATCTGCTCAACATGCTTCAGGCCATCGCCAGAACCCGGGAATATACCCTGATCTCCA
>DATKSX010000165.1:0-5578 GCA_035531415.1 Chitinophagaceae bacterium | reverse complement strand
ATTTCCACGGAGCCCGGGTTGCGCCGGGACGCCTTTCTTTTCGGGGAGTCCCAGAGCCGTTTTGTGGTATCGGTACCGGAAGCCCAAAGGGTCCACCTGGAATCTGTCCTGGCGGGCAATTCCTATATGCAGCTCGGAAAGGTGACCCCGGGACAAATCCTGGTCGACGGGGAAGATTTTGGTCCCCTCGGGGATTGGAAGGAGCCCTATGATACCGCCCTGGAACGGATCCTGGAACCAGATCCGTCCTGATGCAACCGGAAAATCCCCGCCCCCAGCCATGAATTCCAACCATACGATCGTCATTACCGGCGCTGCCGGTTTCATCGGCAGCTGTTTAACCGGATTCCTGGGCCGCAAGGGAATGGATCGCCTGATCCTGGTGGACGATTTCTCCAGGGCGGACAAATCTCCCAACCTGGAGGGGAAGGCGGCGATCAGCCGGGTGGACCGGGAACGGTTTTTCCGGTGGCTGGAGCAGGAAAATCCCCGGGTCGACGCATTTTTTCACCTGGGCGCCCGGACCGACACCACGGATCCGGATTTTGGGATTTTCGAGCGGCTCAACCTGGAATATTCCAGGAAGGTCTGGCAATGGTGCGCCGCCCATCAGGTCCCTTTGGTCTATGCTTCTTCGGCAGCGACCTATGGCAATGGCGATGCCGGATATGAAGACCGGGAGGAAGACCTCCCCAAACTGCATCCGCTAAATCCCTACGGGTCTTCCAAGCACCAGTTCGACCTCTGGGCGGTATCGCAAACCCGGTCCCAGGCTCCGCCGTTCTGGGCCGGGTTGAAATTCTTCAACGTTTACGGACCCAATGAATACCATAAGGGACGCATGGCCAGCGTGGTTTTTCATGCCCACCGCCAGATCCACGAGACCGGGAAGGTCCGGCTGTTCCGGTCTCATCTTCCCGCCTACCGGGACGGGGAGCAACTCCGGGATTTTATTTATGTGGAGGATGTGCTGGAAACCTGTTTCTGGCTGATGGATACCCGGCCCACCTCGGGGATCTATAATCTGGGAACCGGAAAGGCCAGGACATTCAATGACCTGGCATCGGCCGTATTCAGTGCCCTTCATGCCGAGCCCCGCATCAGCTATATGGACATGCCAGCGGATATCCGGGACAACTACCAGTATTTCACGGAGGCAAAAATGGAAAAGCTTCAGGAGGCCGGGTACCACAATGCCTTCACCTCCCTGGAACAGGGGGTGGAGCAGTACGTGAACGGATACCTGGAATGGATGAAATATTACTAAGGCTCAGACCATGGGAATCTCCGCCACGGCGTATTCCTTGGCGTCCAGTTTTTTCTTGGTGGCGGAAAATGCATCCAGGGTAAGACGGATGTCCTCCTCGTTATGTGCCGCGGTGGGAATCAGCCGGTAAATGATCTGCCCCCGGGGAATCACGGGATAGACCACGATGGAGCAGAAGATGTTATGGTTTTCCCTCAGATCCAGCACCATGGCGGTCGCTTCCGGGATATCCCCGGCCATGTAAATCGGGGTGACCGGTGAATTGGTTTTACCGATATCGAATCCCCTTTCCCGGAGTCCTTTCTGGAGCAACTTCACATTGGCCCAAAGCCTGGCCTTGAGCTCCGGCTTGGTGCGCAATAGCTCGAGCCGCTTGAGATTGCCGATGGTGAAGGGCATCGGCAGGGATTTGGCGAATATCTGGGAACGGCTGTTGTAGCGCAGGTAGTTCACGATGGCCTTGTCAGCACTCATGAAGGCCCCGATGGATGCCATGGATTTGGCAAAGGTGGAAAAATACAGGTCGATTTCGTCCTGGCATCCCTGCTCCTCTCCGGTGCCGGCGCCGGTCTTTCCCATGGTCCCGAAGCCGTGGGCATCGTCCACCATCAGGCGGAACTGATAGGTTTTTTTCAGTTCAGCGATCTGTTTGAGTTTGCCTTGGTCTCCAGCCATACCGAATACCCCCTCCGTGATGACGAGGATCCCTCCTCCCGTGGTCCTTGCCAGCTCCACCGCCCGCTTTAACTGCTTTTCACAATCGTCCATGTCATTGTGCTTGTATACATACCGGTGTCCCTGGTGGAGGCGCACCCCGTCGATGATGCAGGCATGGCTTTCGGCGTCATACACAATGATATCCCTCCGGTTGCAAACCGCGTCAATGGCACTCATGATCCCCTGGTAGCCGTAATTCAACAGGATGGTGTCCTCCTTGTGGACGAACCGGGAAAGCTCCTTTTCGAGCTGTTCATGGTGGACGGAATTCCCGCTCATCATCCGGGCCCCCATCGGGGCGGCCAGGCCGAATTCCCGTGCTGCCTCGGCATCGGTCCTGCGGACCTCGGGATGATTGGCAAGCGCCAGGTAGTTGTTCAGGCTCCAAACGATTTTTTCCTTCCCCCGGAACATCATCCTGCTGCCGATCTCCCCTTCCAGCCTGGGAAAGGCAAAATAGCCATGGGCCCGCTCGGAATGTTGGCCGATGGGGCCCTTGTCTTTCAGCAGCTTCTCGAAAATATCCATAGGGGGCATTTAGAAGATTTAATCCAAATAAAACATTGGGGCAAAGGTAACAAAATATGCCATCCGTTAATTGCAGCCGGTATATACCGTGTTCAAAACCAATTGCTATGCGCTGGGGAAACCTGATCTGCATTCCAGCATTGTCCTTTTGTCTGACTACCCCGGGACAGCCTGCGCCGGCCCAGATCCAGCGACCCAGGCTGGTCATTGGAATCGTGGTGGACCAAATGCGTTGGGATTTTCTGTATCGATTTTACGACCAGTACGGAACCGGTGGATTCCGGAGGTTGATGGAGGAGGGATATTCCTGCAATAATGTCCGGATCAATTACCTCCCTTCCGTAACGGCCACAGGGCATACCTGCATTTTCACCGGTTCGGTGCCCGCCCTTACCGGGATCACCGGCGACGGTTGGATTGACCAGCGTACGGGCCTCAGGCAGTATTGTGTTTCCGATACCACCGTGCGGCCGGTGGGCGGATCCCTGGAGGCCGGGGAGATGTCTCCGGCGCACCTTTTGGTTTCCACGGTGACCGATGAACTGCGCCTGGCCACCAATAACCGATCCAGGGTGGTGGGGATTTCGCTCAAGGACCGGGCGGCCATCCTGCCCGCCGGGCACATGGCCAATGCGGCCTTCTGGTTCGATGATTCCACGGGTCATTTCATGACCAGCACCTATTATATGCCCAGCCTGCCGCAATGGGTGGATCATTTCAACAGCCAGGACCTGGGATCCAAACTCGTTTCAGGGGAGTGGAGGCTCCTGCTCCCTGCGCGGGATTACGGGCAAAGCACCCCGGACCGTGTTTCCTGGGAAGGACTTTTCCCGGGGGAAAAAGCCCCGGTATTTCCCCACCGGGTGAGCGCCCTGTATCAAAGGGATCGGGGAACGATCCGGACCACTCCATTCGGCAATACCCTTACCCTGGCATTTGCGCGCGCGGCCATCGCAGGTTATGGACTGGGTAGGGGATTTTCCACCGATTTTCTCACGATCAATTGCGCCTCCACCGATTATGTCGGCCATCAGTTTGGTCCCAATTCCATGGAAGCAGAGGACACCTACCTGCGCCTGGACCGGGATCTGGCTTCCTTTTTCACCTGGCTGGATGCCAAAATCGGCAGGGGCAATTACCTGGTCCTGCTCACCGCCGACCATGGAGTCGCCCATACCCTCGGGTTCATGCGATCCGAAAAGCTTCCCTCGGGATCTTTTCCCCCGCGGAAGGTGGCTGCAGGCCTTAATCAGGCCCTGCGGGAACGCTTCGGAGTGGATCACCTGGTGCGGCGGATCATGAACTGCCAGGTAAACCTGGACCTGGAGGGGATTTCCGGCCACGGGCTCCACCAGGATTCGGTGGTGTCTGCTGCGCTGGATTACCTGGACACCGTGCCCGGAGTGGCCCGTGCGTTGGATCTCTCCAGGATCAGCAGCGCGGACCTGCCTGAGCCGGTCCGGACCCTGGTGGTCAACGGGTATTATCCGCCCCGATCCGGCCAGATCCAGCTGATCCTGCAGCCGGGCTGGCTGGAGGGATTTGCCAGGACCGGCACCATGCATGGGGCCTGGAATCCTTATGACACCCATGTCCCCTTGCTGTTCATGGGCTGGCATATCCGCCATGGATCTGATTTCCTGCCCTATTCCATGACCGATATTGCTCCCACGGTTGCCGCCCTGCTTCATATCCAGCCGCCTAACGGATGCATTGGCAACCCGATTGAGGCGGTGGTGGCCCCTGAGGTCGCATTGCCTCCCGGGAAAGTTGGGTTTGGGGAGCACTCCACCCAGGAAAGAAGAATAAAAGCTAGCGGAGGATTTCCTTGATTTGCTGCAGCCGCAAAAGGGCCTCCACGGGGGTGAGATGATCCACGTCGGTTTGTTCCATCAACCGGCGGATTTCAGCAAAGGATTTCGGTTCGGCCTCGAAGAGTTTTAGCTGGAAAGCGGGGGCGGAGGTCTTTTTCAGGGTCTCGGAAAGTGGCCGGGAGCCGTGCTGCTGTTCCAGTTGTTCCAAGACCTGATGGGCCTTTTCCACCAGCTCAGCAGGCATGCCGGCCATCCGGGCCACCTGGATGCCGAAGCTATGCCTGCTTCCGCCGGGTTCCAGTTTTCTCAGAAAGATCACCTGGTTTCCGGTTTCCCGGTGGGTGATATGGAAATTGCGGACCCTGGGCAGGATTTGTTCCAGGTCGTTGAGCTCATGGTAATGGGTGGCAAATAGGGTCTTGGGTTTTACCGGGGTCATATCATGCAGGTAGGTCACGATGCTCCAGGCGATGGATATCCCGTCATAGGTGCTGGTGCCCCGGCCGATCTCATCGAGCAGGACCAGGCTTGCGGGGGTGATGTTGTTGAGAATGCCTGCGGTTTCGTTCATTTCCACCAGGAAGGTGGATTCTCCTCCCGCCAGGTTATCGGAGGCCCCGACCCGGGTGAATATCCGGTCCGTTACCGGGATATGAGCCGCCGTGGCAGGCACGAAACTGCCCATATGGGCCATCAGGGTGATCAGGGCGGTTTGCCGGAGCAGGGCGGATTTTCCGCTCATATTTGGACCGGTCAGGATGATGATCTGCTGGGTCTCCGGATCCAGCTCCAGGTCATTGGCCACATAGGTTTCACCATCCGGCAGGAGCCTTTCGATTACGGGATGCCTGCCGCCTGTAATTTTCAGGGAAAGCCCTTCATGTATTTCAGGTCTCCGGTAGGCAAAGGCACAGGCATTGGAAGCAAAGCATAACAGGCCATCCAGGACGGCCAGGTTCCGGGCATCCTGCTGCAGTGCAGGAAGGGCTCCCTGAAAGTCCTGGATCAATGCGTCAAATAATTGCTGCTCGAGGGTAAGGATTTTCTCCTGGGCACCGGTGATCTTTTCCTCGAACTCCCGGAGCTCCGGGGTGATATAACGCTCCGATCCGGTCAGGGTTTGCTTGCGGGACCAGCTGGCCGGGACCCTGGATTTGTGCGCGTTGGTCACTTCCAGGTAATAGCCGAAGATATTATTGTAGGCGACCTTCAGCGAAGGGATCCCGGTGGCGATCGCCTCTTTCTGCTGGAT
>DATKSX010000164.1:0-3596 GCA_035531415.1 Chitinophagaceae bacterium | reverse complement strand
GCGACTACCGCCCAGGTCTCCCGGATTCCAAAGAGCCTGATCCAGGAGACTTTTCCCTGGCTCTCCGGTTCCAGGTCGCTTTGGATATGGCTGAGTTCCGTTGCGCTGACCCGGGGATGGCGCTCCGGCCTGTGGTACATGGAGAGCCAGGCAATCAGCCAGCAAAGGCTGAAGAAGAAAGTGAAGCAAAATGCCCATTGCCAGTGTTTGCCCTGGTTGGTCACAATCATCGGGATGATCAGGGGGGCGAGTATGGCCCCCACGTTCGATCCCGCATTGAAAATTCCGGTTGCCAAAGCCCGTTCCTTCCTGGGGAACCATTCTGAAACCGTCTTGATGCAGGAAGGAAAATTTCCAGCCTCCCCGAATCCCAGGCCGAACCGGGCCACTGCGAAGCCGATCCAGCCCATGGCGAGGGTGACGAAAGAATGCATCAGGCTGAAAAAGCTCCAGATCCCGATGCAGATCGCGTACCCGATCCTGGTGCCCAGCCGGTCGATGACCCCGCCCATCACCAGCTGCCCAAGGGCATAGGCGATCATGAAAGCGTTGACGATATAGCTGTACTGGGAATTGGTCCAATGGAACACGTGTTCCCGCAGGGTGGGACCAAGCACGCCTATAATGCTCCGGTCCGTATAGTTGATGGTGGTGGCGAAGAACAACATCAGCAGGATGCGCCACCGGTAACGGGAAAGGGAAGGCTTGATCAGCTCAGGCATGAGGGCATGGATTTCTGAAGGGGTTTCAAACCTGACGGGGAAAAATAGGGCATTCGTCCGAGAAACCGGAAACTCTTATGCGGCCGGTCCGGGGTTGGAGTCTGGAACCGGGAATGGCATCCAGGCAGCGTTCCGGACCAGGGGAATCCGCGGCGGATCAGAGGTTCCTGATCCGGATGTCCCGGTACCAGACCATGGCGCCATGGTCCTGCAGGGCGATATGACCCTTCCTGTAGGTTCCGAAATGGGGCATGTTCCTGAACTTGCTTTTTGCGATCAGCATGTTCCAATGGGCGTCCCAAAGATGGGTATCGACCACCTTGGTACCGTTCATGAAGCATTGCAGGTGACCCTGGTTGGAAAGGATCTCCACATCGTTCCAATTGCCGGATGGCTTTGCGGTCTGCGGGTTGCAGGCGATCAGGTCATAGATATCCCCCACATGGTGCAGGTAGGATTTCTGGTCCGGATCGCAGGTGCTGTCCAGGACCTGCATTTCGGGACCCGTATTCCAGGTCTCATGGTATGCCGTATCCTCATGCACATAAAAGATGATCCCACTGTTGCCACAGGGCTGTATATTCCATTGAAGTCTCAGGTCGAAATTTCCGTATTCTCCGTCTGTGGTCAGGTCCCCGCCTCCCTGTACCTGGTATCCGTTGCGAACCCCGGTATCCAACAGGATCGAACCGTTCCGGACGGTCCAGGCAGAACCCGGGGCATTTTTCAGGTAGGAGTGCCATCCTTTCAGATCGGTGCCGTCGAAAAGCTGAACCCATCCTTCCGCTTTCTCCCGGGAGGTCAGGGTGTCAGTGTGTACCGCAACAGAAAGGGCAATGGGGGTTGCGGAAGCGCGGGCGGTATCCGGTGTTTGGGATGCGGCGGATCCGGTATGGCCATGGCAGGCGGAAAAGCCGATCAGCGCGGCCAGGATGGGATAACAGATGATTTTCATGAATGGTTCAATTTTTTCCGGGATTCGGGCAATTATCCAGCGGGGAAGTCCGGGACTACAAAATAGGAAAATGGAGGAACAATTCCCAGGCAGGCTGTTGATCCTGCCCGGGATTCGCCCGGTTTTCCAACACCGGCACCTTAAATTTGAGCCAGGGAATATATTCATTCCAGAAACCGGATCAAACTAAATTTTATGAATGTGGTATGCAGGCTTTGGATCCGGTCGGTGGTGACCGCTTTTGGGATCCTGCTTTCCTTCGGCCCGGCCGGTGCGGGCCAAACCCGCCCGGCCGGGGCCGCCTTTCCCTTAAAGCTCAGCCCGAATGGGAGATGGCTCATGGATGGGAGGGGCCGGCCTTTCCTGATCCGGGAAATTTCAGCCTGGGGCCTGATTCAGGCCCTGCCGGAGCCCGAGGAGATCGCCTTCATGGACAGCGTGAAAGCCAAAGGATTCAATACCCTCCTGGTCAGCCTGATCTCCTACGATACGCGTTTTGCGGGCGGCCCTCCGGACTGGCAGGGGATCGCACCTTTCCGGATCCACTGGGATTTTTCCACCTATAACCCGCTTTATTTTGACCATGCCGACCGGGTCCTGCGCCTCGCAGAAGCCAAAGGATTTCTGGTCCTGCTGGTGCCCTGTTACCTGGGATATAAAGGAGACCGGAACCAGGGCTGGTGGGATGAATTGCTGGACCCCCATAACAATCCGGTGAAAAGCCTGCTTTATGGCCGGTTCCTGGGAAACCGGTATAAGGATTTTCCCAATATCCTCTGGGTCGCCGGCGGGGATAACAGCGGAAAGGACAGCCTGTACCTCCATATGGCCAATATCATCGAAGGGATCCGGGAATTCGACAAGTCCCACCTGTGGACCGGGCATTTTGAATCCGCTCCGGCCACGGTCTGGTCCACGGGAAATCCCCTCTATTCCCGGTATATGGATATCGACGGCCTGTATGATTTTACCGAGTCCAGCCTGGGAAAGGACCAGCCCCAGTACCGGGCCGAGATCAACCAGTACCGGAAGGGAAAGATGATCTTCCAGCTGGACCAGAGCTACGAACAGGACATTCCCCACACCGCCGATAACGAGGATTCCACCATCCGCAGAAAAAATTATGAAGGGTTGCTCTGCGGCTGCGCCGGGACCAGCTTCTGCCCGGGTCAGCCGGCTAACCCCGAGTATGTATTTAAGGATTGGCGGCCCCTGATGAACACGGTTGGAATGCGGGAGGCGACGCATTGCTTCCGCCTGATGGCTTCCATACCCTGGTACCTTCTGGTTCCCGATACCGGGAACAAGGCCATAATCCGGGGAAAGTGCATCTATGGCAGCAGGGATTATATATGTTCTGCGATGGCATCAGACCGTTCCTGTTATATCGCCTACCTGCCCCGGGCCCGTTCCATCACCGTCCATCTTTCCGGGATCCGGGGAAAATGGTTCCGGGCCAGGTGGTATGACCCCCGCAGCGGCAGGGAAATGATCATCGGCCTGCTTTCCACGGCATTGCCCCATGTCCTGGCTCCTCCTTCCCGCGGGGATTGGATCCTGGTGGCAGCGGCCGCCGCTCCACCCATTCCCCATAAGGGAATTTAAGGTCAGGCAGTTGCCATTTTCCGGTGTGAAACTCCCTGCCAATCCCTGGTGCGGGGGATTCTGCGAAGGCCCTCAACCCGGGACCGGGGGCTCAAACAACCTGAATATTGTTATAATTTGGACTGGTCTCCTACCTCTTAATTTCCTTTTTTTCCTACCTTAGATAGGACTCCTCTAAGTCCATGGCATTAACCGGTAAGCAGAAATGCCCCATTCAGAAAACGAAACCCCTCCGCAGCAAACCAGGGGGATACCCCAGCTTCAATTCGAGGTCCTTCCGGATTATGCCCTGTTCCTTCTCGATCATAAGCTGG
>DATKSX010000163.1:0-2858 GCA_035531415.1 Chitinophagaceae bacterium | reverse complement strand
TGGCTGTTGCCTGCCTGACTCTTTTCACCCTTAGCAGCTCCGCCCAAACCACCCCTAAACCAACCGTTATGAAGGGCGAGGTTCTGGATATGGCCTGTTATATGGCTTCCGGCATGCATGGGGCTTCCCACAAGGATTGCGCCCAGAAATGCATCAACGGAGGCTCCCCGATGGGACTGCTGACCAGTTCCGGAAAAGTGTACCTGCTCGTGGAAAATCATGACAAGCCGGAGGCGTACACTACTGCCAAGACACATGCCGGAGACCAGATTGAAGTAACCGGGACTTATGCAGACAAAGGAGGGATCCAGGGATTAGTGGTAGACCAGGTGAAATAATACAGCCTAAAATCTTGTAAAGGAAGGCTTCCGGAGACGGGAGCCTTTTTTGTTTAGAACAGGATCATGAATGTGGTCCCGATCTCAGGGGGGCTTTCCACCGTGATCTTTCCGCCCATGTTTTTGATCTGGCTGCGGATCAGAAAAAGGCCCATGCCCATGGCTTCGGGATGTTTGTGAAAGGTTTTTTTGTGGATCAGGTGGAACGGGGAGTTACCCCGCGGGTTTTGTGATAATACTGGCAGGCTTTTTTGAGCCCACATTGCGGGCATTTGGGATTGCGTGCTGTGCAGACATACCTTCCATGGAGGATGAGCCAGTGATGAGCCCTGGGGATCAGTTCCGGGGACAGGTGGGCGGTAAGTTGGTGCTCAGCCTGAAGGGGATTGCGGGCTCCATGGGTCAGTCCGATCCGGGCCGCAACCCGGAACACATGGGTGTCCACGGCCAGGTTGGGCTGGTGGTAGATCACTGAAGTGATCACATGAGCGGTTTTCCTTCCCACGCCGGGAAGGCGGACCAGGTCCTCCACCCGGGAAGGGATTGCTCCTTCGAATTCGTCGCGGACCATCCGGGCCATCCCGATCAGGTGGCGGGATTTGCTGTTGGGAAAGCTGATCGACTTCACCAGGGGGAACAGGTCCTCGAAGCGGGCTTTGGCGAGTGAAGCGATACCCGGGTATGCTGCGAACAGGGCGGGGGTGGTCAGGTTGACCCTTTTGTCGGTGCACTGGGCCGAAAGCATCACGGCCACCAGCAATTCATAGGGATTCCTGTATTCCAGTTCGGTACGGGCTTCAGGCGCATTTTTCTGGAAATAGGCGATCACAAACCGGTAGCGCTGGCCAATCGTCATGGACAAAAGAATCGATGCAGGAAATTCCTGGCTGCTTCTGAAAAGTAAGGGAAAAGCGTTACCGGTCTACGGGATGATCCTGGTTGATGCGGGATTGGATTTCGCGCAGGGTTTCAGGCCTGGGGCTAAACCGGATCCGGGCCAGTTTTTCCAGAATATCCCGTGCAGGAACTTCCTCGGAATCCGGCAGGGAAAGCTCCTGGAGGATCCCCTCGATTTTCTGCCCGGAGGAAGGGTGCTTTTCGGGTGCTGCGGTGGAAACGGGGGTCTGGTCGTGTGTATAAGTAGTCATGCAGGTTAATTTTGAATGATTTATAATGAGTTACAAATAATAAACGCCATTTCGGTCCGGCTATTGTCAAATTAAGGGGATTTCTGGAATTTTTCAGGAATTATTAATGATACCTGGGGGAGTACGGGGACCTGCCGGACCGGGAGGGGGTGAAGGGGATTCAGGGCTGTTTCCGGGCAAAAATATTCAATTGAAGGTCCATTTCCCCCCCGGGAGGCATGCCATCCGAAAGGGGCTGCTCTTTCCGGGTCACCGGCAGGACCAGGTACCGGAATCCCAGGCTTTCCAGGAGGGTAAGAATACCGCCCAGATCCTGGGGTTTCTCCACCCGGGAATGATATTCCACGATGATCTGCTGCACCCGGTTCAGTGCCGGACCACAGGCCTTAAGGACTTTCCCCTCCTCCCCCTCGATGTCCATTTTCAGCAGATCCACCCGGGGGTATTTCCCGATCAGTTCAGCCAGGGAGATGCTCGGAATTGCTGCCCCGCTTTCCTGGCCGGCAATATGGCCGCCATCCGCTCCGTCCGGCTTAAAAATTACCCCCCGGTCATCGGTCCATACCGCTTTGGACAGCACTTCCACATCCGCAAATCCATTCTCCCGGAGGTTGCGGGAGAGGAGTCCGGCAATCTCCGGGTCTGCCTCAACCGCCTGGATCACGGCTCCCGGATACCGTCTTTTGAAATAAATGCAGGACATCCCGATATTGGCCCCACAGTCCACGATGACCGGGTTACCGTGTCCGGAAAGGAAGCGGTATTCTTCGCGGAAGAAGATATCCTTGTACTGGTAGACGAAGGAAGCACCATCCAGGATTTCCAGGCGGTAACCCAGAAAACGGACCGGAAAAGGCCGGGAGGTTTTCTTCCGGTAATACCGGAAATAAAGCCAGACCCATTCCCAATAACGGCGACTGGTAATCGCTTCCCAACCCTGTTTCATTTTTGCGGTGATCAATCCCATGGCTTAGTGGCCGTAAACGCTGGATCCAAGGCCCTGGCGCCAAAGATAAGACATGGGATGCGGTGGGGGGCAGGGGCAGGGGCAGGAAAGATCCTTCGAAAACCGGATTGGAAAACAGGAGCAGGGGATAGCAGGAATTATTCTTCCGGGAAATCAGGGGCCAACCCTGGTGGAATCTTTCACGATGAAAAGGTCCTCATTGTCCTTTTTCATCAGGTATTTCTCCCGGGCGAACTGCTCGAGTTTACCAGGACTGGACACCAACTCGTTTCTTTCCTGGTTGGTGAGGGCGATCTGTTTGATGTAGTATTGTTTCTTCTGACGGAGCTCTTTCAGGTTGGACCTGAGGTGCCACTGGGTGATCAGGTCGTTGCGGTCGAAAAATCCAACCCATACCGCGAACAC
>DATKSX010000162.1:0-5714 GCA_035531415.1 Chitinophagaceae bacterium | reverse complement strand
TGCGGCGACCCCGGTTGCCCGTTAATTTGCCTACATGCCCGATTCAGCCCGGTTCAAAATCAGGTTCTTTTCCCTTCTTCTTCTCTGGTCTGGTGCCTTTTCGGGTACCTGCCTCCGGGCAGTTGCGCAACAAACCATGATTTATGCCGACCAGGACCGGGATTTCCGGGAAGGGAGGGAATTTTTTCAGGAGGGGAAATACGCGGTGGCCATGGTGCAGTTCAAAAAAATCATCGACCAGATCGGCTATTTCCATGCCACCAACCGCCAGCTCGTCCTCCAGGATGCTACCTATTATTATGATATCTGCGCCCTGGAACTGGACCAGCCCTATTCCGAAAAGGAGGTCAGCGACTTTATTGAACAGGTGCACAACCAGCCCCGGGATGAACTGGCCAGTTACTACCTGGCCCGCCATTATTACCACCAGAACCGTTTTGCCGATGCCCTGCCCTATTACGAAAAGGCAGGCATCCAGAACCTTTCCAATGCCCAGATCGCCGATGCCCAATTTGAGCAGGCTTATTGTTATTTCAACCTCCGGGAATTCACCCAAGCCGAACCCCTTTTCAACGCGATCAAGGACCTCCCCGGAAAATATTATGTCCCGGCAAACTACTATTACGGTTTCATCGCTTTTGACCAAAAGGAATATGACCAGGCCCTGACCAGTTTCCAACGCATTGAGAAGGTCCCCAAGTACGATATCATCGTTCCGTATTATATCGCTGAAATTTATTACAGCCAGCACCGGATGGACGAGCTGATCCAATATGCCACCCCCTTTGTCCAAAAGGGGAACCTTTACTATGATCTGGACCTGAAACATCTCCTGGGTCAGGCTTACTTCGAAAAAAAGGATTATGCGCACGCGCTCCCCTACCTGGAGGCTTATTATAACCAGGCTTCCAGGGTGAGCAAAGAGGATGTTTACGAACTTTCCTACTGTTATTATCAGACCGGAGCCTTTCAAAAAGCAGTGGCCGGTTTCCGCCAGCTGAGCCCGGAAAAGGATTCCCTCGGCCAGAACGCGATGTACCTGCTGGCAAACTGTTACCTGAAAACCGGTCAGAAAGGCGGTGCCCGGAGCGCTTTCGGGGAATGCGCCCGGTATGACTACAGCCCCCTGCAGCAGGAAATCTCCATTTTCAATTACGGGAAGTTATCCTATGAGCTGGGGTATGAGGATGTGGCGATCCAGGAATTGGAAATGTTCAACCGGAACTATCCCCAGTCCGCCTACCTGACCGAGGCCCGGGAAATCCTGGCCCATCTGTTCATCAATACCAATGATTACAGGGATGCCCTTTCCGTGCTGGAATCCATCGTGGACAAATCTCCGGATATGCAGAAGGCATACCAGAAAATTGCCTATGGGAGGGCCCTCCAATTGCTCAATGACCAGCGGCTGGATGAGGCAGACAGCCTGCTGAGCGGCTCCCTTCGTTTTCCCCAGGATCGCAGGCTGGCGGACCTTTCCTGGTTTTGGAAAGGGGAAATAGCCTACCGCCAGGACCGGACCGACGATGCACTTTCCGACCTTAATAAATACCAAACCCCCGGCTCCGGAGGGTTGCCGGCATCCAGCGGGCAGGCCAACCCCCAAACTGCCGAATACAATATGGGATATTGTTTGCTTAAAAAAGAGGATTATGCCACTGCCCTGAATGATTTCAAAAATGTCCAATCCTATTCCGGTCCGGGCAGCAGGCAAATCGCCCAGGACGCCCTGCTTCGGGAAGCCGATTGTTATTACATGCTCAGGGACTACGGCGATGCACTTACCCTTTATGACCGGATCATCTCCGGCCACCTGCCGGGCTCGGATTATGCCTTGTACCAGAAAAGCATCATCACCGGCATCAACGGCGATTATTCCGCCAAGGTGTCCCTGCTCCAGCAGCTTTCCACCCAATATCCCACCTCCAGCCTTTCCGGAGAAGCCGGATATGAGATCGCAACGACCTACATGAACAACCAGCAATACCGGTCTGCAATCCCCTATCTGAAAACGATCATCCAAAAGACCCCGCCGAGCCCCGATGCCCCCAAAGCCCTGCTCCAACTCGGACTTGCCTATTTCAACCTGAACGATAACACCGAGGCCCTCCAGTCCTACCAGAATGTGGTCACCCAATATCCTTCAAGCCCTGAAGTCAACGATGCGCTTCAGGCCATCCGCAATATTGACGTGGCTAACGGGGACCCGGGATCGTATGTATCCTTTTTGAAATCAACCGGCAGGACCGTCAATGCTTCCGTGGAAGATTCCGTCAACTTTTCCGCTGCCGAAACCAGATTCGGAAACGGAGATTACCCTGGTGCGCTCCAGGCCTTCAATAACTATTTATCCCAATTTCCCTCCGGTCAATTTGTTTTGGAAGCGAACTTTTACAAGGCCGAATGCCTTTATGCGCAAAAGCAATATGCCGCCGCATTACCGGGATATGAGGCCGTTCTGGCCGGGGGCAACAGCAGGTTTTCAGAACGGTCCGCCGCAATGGCAGCCGCCATCTGTTATTTCCAGGCCAAGGATTATTCCCGGGCACGGACCTATTACCTGCAGCTGCGCCAGGAAGCCACCACCAGGGAAAATGCCCTTTCTTCCCTCCGGGGACTGGTGCTTTGCGATTTTCAGCTCCAGGACTGGGCCGATATGAAGGCAGATGCCCCTGCCTTGCTGGCATCAGGCAATACCAGCACGGATGACCAGATCATGTCTTATTTCTACCTGGCCAAAGCCTATAAGGCGGAACAGAACTGTGATTCGGCCATTCTGACCGACCGGACAGTAATTGCCCTGACCAAATCCGAGATGGGTGCCGAAGCCCGTTACGATATCGCCGAATGCTTTTTTGAGGAAAATGACCTGAAGGATGCCGAGCCAGCCGCCTTCGATGTGATCAAATCCACCCCCTCGTATGACTATTGGATCGCCAAGGCCTATATCCTCCTGGGGGACATTTATACCGGGGAAAACGATTATTTCAATGCAAGCGCCACCCTCCAAAGTGTCGCAGACCATTGCACCATCCCGGAACTGGCCCAGCAGGCCCGCCAAAAGCTGGCCCAGGTGCAGGCGGCCCAAAAGGCTTCTTCCAAGATTTCGGACAACCCTCAGGATTCCACCGGTAAACAGCCCTGAAGACATGGACAAAAACAGGAGACATATCCAGGATTTGCTTTTCTGGTACCTACAACCGGCCCGGAGGGGATTTCCCTGGCTTGCACTTACCCTGTTTTCCGCTTTCCAGGCCTTCGGCCAGGATTCCCTCAAACAGCAGACCATTGACATATTCAGCTCCTATCAGCCCAAGCTCCGGGAAGCGGCCAAGCTCAACCTCAACGCCACCCTGCCCGGGCTGGACACGACCCGGCCCAGGCTGACTTATGATATCCCCGCGCTGAACCTTTATTTCGAATATCAGCCGGTTCCTCTGCGGCCCCTGGCAATGGGACGGGACACCCTTCCGAATTTGCTTAATAATTTCATCAAGGCCGGTTTCGGTACCTATTCCACCCCCCTTTTGCAGATCGGCCTGGGCAGCGGCAGAAGCGGTGATTACCACTATGGAGCCTATTTCAGTCACCTGTCATCCGTAGGGAAAATCCAGAACCAGGATTTCAGCAATGACGAGCTCACCCTTCATGGCGATTATTCCCATAATGGAATTCTGTACGACGCAGGCCTTAAATTCAAACGGCAAGGGATCAACTATTACGGGTATAATCACGATTCCCTGAAATTCTCCTCCGGGCAGGTCAGCCAGGTATACAATGATTTTGAGATCACTGCCGGCCTAAGCAACGATACTGAAAATGTTTACGGGCTGGACTTCAGTCCCCGTCTCACCCTTTCCCACTTCTTCGATTCCCACCTGCGGAGCGAATCCACCTTTTATCTCAGGGCCCCGGTGGAGAAAAAGATCGCTGACGGAATATCAATCAGCGCGACTTTAATTGGGGATTATTCCAATTACATGGATCCTGGCCAATCTCTCAGCAATGACGTC
Source organism: Chitinophagaceae bacterium (assembly GCA_035531415.1). Classification (GTDB taxonomy): domain Bacteria; phylum Bacteroidota; class Bacteroidia; order Chitinophagales; family Chitinophagaceae; genus JANWKA01. Next base: position 1,701 of record DATKSX010000162.1, on the reverse strand, counting down.
ACGGCGGTACATCCTGCCCTGAACATCGTTAAGCCGGGATTCACCCTCCATGCGGGCCTGAACCCGACCTGGTCCCTGGAAAAATTTTATCTCCTTCCCGATATCGTCAATGAGACCAACCTCATTAAAGACGAGGTGATCCTGAGCAGCGGATGGGTTTCCTATATCGAAAAGAACAGTTTCCAGCATTTGGCGGCTGAAAACCCGTTTATAGGAGGCTATTCCACCCCGGAAAACACCCGCGTTGAGTAAAAATATTCCGGGATCAAGGGAACCCTGAGCAGTCATTTCAATTACAACACCAAATTCTCCTATATCACCTATTCCAACATTCCCCTGTTTGTCAACGATTCCATCGACGGGAAGACCTTTTATCCCAGGTACGAGACCCAATTGACTGCCTACCAGCTCCACGGGGAAATCGGTTATATTTCGGAGGAAAGTTTCCAGGCCCGGTTCAGCATGGATTGGTTCGACTACCTAAAACAACAAACGGAAAGGAAACCCTGGGGATTGGTCCCCTTCCGGATGGAGTTTTCCCTGGAAGATGAGCTTTTCCGGAATTTTCGGGTGACCGCGGACGCCTTCATCCTGAGCGGGAGCTATTACCTCCAAAAAGGTAAAAGCGGGAAGACCCCGGGGGCATTCGACATGAATGTTGGGGTTTCCTACCAGATTTCCAAAAATTTTGGCCTTTGGGTCAATGCAAATAATATCTTTAACTCCAATTACCAGCGATGGCATAATTATCCCGCCCTGGGCTCGAATCTCATCGGCGGCCTGCTCATTAAATTTTAGAAGTCCGGTTGGACCTGATGCCCCATATTGCGGAACTCCTGTTTCGCCATAAATCCTTCGAACTTCCCGGCATTGGAAGGTTCCTGCTTTCCTATAGCCCTGCCCGTCTGGAATCCAGTGAAGGATTTATTTTCCCACCAAAGGAAGAAATCCTTTTTGACGAAAGCACAGAGGGGACCATCTCCAACCTGGTTCGGTATCTTTCCCTGAAGGAACATATCAGCGAACCCCAGGCGAACGCGGAATTGGAAAAATCGATCCTCCGGATCAAACTCAGCCTCGCGGAAGGATACCTGGTCGCACTGCCTGAAATCGGAAGCCTGAAACGGAATATGGAAGGAAAAACCGAATTCTTCCCGATCCGGAAAAATCCGGTCTGGGAACGGGTTTCGGCAATTCCTTTGGATCGCCCCCAACCCGCTCTTTCAAAGGAAGAAAGCCCATTTGCCATAACCGACATTCCCCGGCATCAGGCCCTTCCCGGATTGACCCGGGAACATTTGCCCCAGCGTTGGTGGTGGGTACTCACCATGTTGGTTTTCGGGCTGCTCATCGCGATGGTCCTCATTCTCCGGGAATGTGCCGTTTCAAACAAACCCCCTGTGGCTTCATCCAGGTCCCAAATCCTGCATCCTTCCCCCACACCTCCCCCGCTGCCCCTGGAAGCCAAAACGAACCCTATCCGAAAAACCCTGGTGACCAGCCCGATAAGAGATATGGATTCCCTGCATTATAATATCGTTTTCGCCTCCTTTACGGATCCTGATCTGGCGCGGAAAAAATACCATAAGATCAGAAACTGGGGCCATCCGGTCGTTCTTCTTCAATCCGTTGAAGGTAAATATTTGCTGGCTGTACCCTGTTATTCAGCGAGCACGGATACCGCGGAAAACCTTTCGGTAG
>DATKSX010000161.1:0-5224 GCA_035531415.1 Chitinophagaceae bacterium | reverse complement strand
CCTGGAGCCTGGACCACCATATTCCTTATCCGGACAGCATCCGGGATTTGCTCCTGCTCTCCGAACGGCCGGACCGTTTTTTCCTTGGCAGGAAAAAAATCCCGGTGGGATCTTTTCATCCCGGCCTGGGGTTCTCCCGGGGGCAATTGGAATCCCGGAAGGATACGGGCCGTTTCAGCCTGCTGGGGTTCTTCCGCCAATTATCGATTGGGCCGGGATCTTTCCGGATCCTGAGGCTGGTCCGGGCGGTTGCTGCAGCGCCCGCCCGGCCCGATCCAGCAAAGGAAAGCGCCCTGCTCCGCCAACCCCTGGAGCCTTTCCTGGCAGCCGACCGGCGGATGATGGACAGCATCCCGGATCCGCACCTGAAAGACCCAGCCCAAAGGGCCCTGTACTGGAGTGCCTGCAACATGATGCGCCAGGAATTTTATCCCCCGGAAGGGCGGTGCCGCGAGAATTATTATGTTTTTTCCAGGGAGCCCATGTGGGGATGGGGCCACGGGGGACAGGTCTTCCACGAAAGCCTTTCCATGCTGGAATATGTCCGGATCGATCCGGCCGGGGCCGAAGGATCCCAGCTGAACTTTGCGGACCGCCAGCAACCCGACGGCTATATCAATTACCGAACCGGCCCTTACCTGGATGAAACGATCCCAGCCAATGGCTCCCTGACCAGCTCGGCTCCCTGGTACAATTGGGAGAACTGGGAAATATATCGCCAGACCCATGACCGGTCCTTCCTGAAGCGGATGTATGGCTCCGGAGAAAGGTTCTTCCGCTGGTTCGTCACCCACCGGGACAGCGACCGGGATGGTCTTTGCGAGTGGGGCGGGGACCCGGTGCTGGAATCCGTCCGGGATGGTGAGGTTGCGGTTTGGGACCAGGTGGGTCCTCCATCGGCTTTCAATTCCCCGGATCTGAACTGCATGCTGGTCCGGGAGGCCCGGTCCCTGGAGCAAATGGCACTTTCCCTGGGCCGCAGGCAGGAAGCAGCCGCATGGAAGCAGGATTATGAGCGCCGGATCGTCCTGATCAATCGCTATTGCTGGGACTCCGTCCGGGGATTTTATTATAATGTCACCCTGGGCGACCACCGGTTTACCTACAGAAAGGAAAACGATCTCAAAAGAGATGAGATCATCGGATTTTTACCGCTCTGGGCGGGGGTAGCCTCGCCCCGGCAGGCCCGAAGGCTGGTGGAGAAACTTACCGATACCGCTGCGTTCTGGAGGCCCTTCGGCATCCCCTCGCTGTCGGCATCGGATTCCGATTACAACCCCGAAGGATATTGGAACGGACCGGTCTGGGTGCAGTGGAATTACCTCATCGAGCGGGGTTTGCTGGATTATGGATACCGGGGTCTTGCAAAGGAAATTGCTTCCCGGGTCTCGGCCAACATGATCGCTGTCCTCGGCAGGACGCATGAACTCTGGGAATTATATTCTCCGGACCGCAACTGGGGAGGGATCCACCGGACCTATATCTGGGCCGGACTTATCAACCTGATGATGACCGATGCGGAAGGGGGCAGGCCAGCGGTCAATTAAACCTTCCGATTTCCGGAATTGGTGATTACCTTCAACTTGAAAACCAATCAGGCTGCAAGATGTCCATCTCATCCAGAAGGCTGGCCCTGAAACAAATTGCCCTGGGCGCGGCTGTTCTGGGAGTCAGCCCGGAAACCCTGGCTGCGACCCGGCCCGGCCCCACGGACTCAACCCCCCCTTTGAAAAACAGGATCCATGCATCGGCCTGCTATTGGGTATATCAATCCATTCCGCTGGATGACTTTTGTCAGGACCTGGTAAGGATGGGCCTGAAATCCATCGACCTGCTCAAACCGGATCAGTGGGAGACGGCAAAAAAACATGGCCTTTATTGCTCCATGTGCTATGGAGGGGATTTGGGCCTCTATGACGGTTGGAATGAGCCGAAAAACCATGATGTGCTGGTGGCCCATTATTCCGAAAATATCCCGCTGATGGCTTCCTACGGGTTTGGGAACCTGATCTGCTTTTCCGGAAGACGCCGGGGGATGGATGATGAGACCGGCCTGCAAAATTGCGTGACGGGACTGAACCGGATCCTGCCGCTCGCGGCAGCCCATGGGGTCACGGTCGTGATGGAACTGCTCAACAGCAAGATCGACCATAAAGATTATATGTGTGACCATACGGCCTGGGGGGTGGAACTATGCAAAAGGCTCGGATCCGATCATTTCAAGTTGCTGTACGACATCTACCACATGCAGATCATGGAGGGGGATGTGATCCGGACGATCCGGGACAACCAGGCTTTCATCGCCCATTACCATACGGGAGGTGTCCCGGGAAGGCATGAGATCGACGATACCCAGGAACTCTACTATCCCGCCATCATGCGCGCCATCCTGGATACGGGATTCCAGGGGCGGGTGGCCCAGGAATTCGTGCCGACCGCCACCGACAACCCCGGAAAGCTGAAGGCCCTGAAACGGTGTGTGAAGATCTGCGATGTCTGAACCCCATCATTGTTGATCATATTTGCTAAAATGAGTTTACCATGGATCGAAGAGATGCAGTAAAACATGTTGCGGTGATCATGGGAGGCGTTCTTTCGGCTTCCACACTCGCCGTCATGCTGGACAGCTGCGAGCACAAGCCGCAGTATGGTTCGGGGACTTCTTTCACGGAGGACGAACAGCAGATGGTCGCCGAAATGGCGGACATTATCCTTCCCAGGACCTCCACACCCGGGGCAAAAGATGCGGGTGTTCCTGCCTTTATCGTCATGATGATGCAGGAATGTTATCCCGACAAGGACCAGGAAGCCTTTCATTCCGGCCTGAAGGCTTTCGATGATTTTTGTACCACCAAATATGGCCACGGGTTCCTGGGCCTTTCACCCGAAAACCGGTTTGCTGCGGTCCAGGCGCTGGATACCCGGATCAACGGGGCCAAAAAGAACGGCCCGGCCGGGTTTGGGAGCAGGGCCAGAAACGGGAAGGACGACAGCCCTCCTGATCCCATGAAATTTTACCGGCATATGAAGGAACTGACCCTGATCGGGTACTTCACTTCCAAGCCAGGCGCCACCGAAGCCCTGCGCTATATCCAGATTCCGGGGCATTTTGATGGCTGCATCCCCTACCATAAAGGAGATAAGGCCTGGGCGACCTGAACCTTACCGGAGAAACAGGGAGACCAGGGACCGAAGATTTTTTGCAAACCTTAAAACCAAGATTCCATGAACTATAACGGCAAAGCCGCACAGCAGGACACCTTTGATGTGATCGTGATCGGATCCGGCCTCTCCGGAGGATGGGCAGCCAAAGAACTTACCGAAAAAGGGCTCACCGTCCTGATGCTGGAACGGGGCCATGACCTGGTCCATATCACGGGATACAAGACGGCGATGATGGACCCCTGGCAATTCAAGCACCGCGGAAGGATCACGGAGGCCCAGCGAAAGTCCCATCCCTACCTGAGCCGGGATTATCCCTACAGCGAGGATAACGCGAGTTACTGGTTCAAGGACTCCGATGCGCCCTATGTGGAAAAGCAGTCCTTCGACTGGTTCCGGCCCAATATCGTGGGCGGAAAATCCATCATGTGGGGCAGGCAGAGTTACCGCTGGAGCAACCGGGATTTCGAGGCCAATGCCCGGGATGGCCATGGCATCGACTGGCCGATCCGCTACAAGGATCTGGAGCCCTGGTATGACTATGTGGAGGAATTCGCGGGGATCAGCGGCCAAAAAGAGGGATATGAACCGCTGCCGGACAGCAAGTTTCTCCCTCCCATGGAAATGAATTGCGTGGAGCAGTCGGTTAAAAAAGGCCTGGAATCCAATTTCAGAAAAAGGATTCTGACCATCGGAAGGGTCGCCAATGTCACCACCCGGCTCCATGACCGGGGCCCCTGCCAGTATCGCAACCTTTGTTCCCGGGGATGCCCGTTCGGGGCTTATTTCAGCACCCAGTCCACCACACTTCCTCCGGCCATGGCCACGGGAAGGCTAACGGTCCGGCCGGATTCGGTGGTCAGTGAAGTGATTTATGACGAAAAGAAACAAAAAGCCACCGGGGTCCGGGTGATCGACGCCAACACCATGGCGACCCGGGAATATTATTCCCGGATGGTTTTCGTCAACGCCTCTACCGTGGGCACGGCCTTCATCCTGATGAACTCTGTGAGCAGCCGCTTTCCCAACGGCCTGGGAAACGACAGCGGGGTACTGGGCCATTACCTGATGGACCATCATTTCCGCTGCGGGGCTTCAGGAGAAGCCGAAGGATTCGATGACCGGTATTATTTCGGCAGGAGGGCCAACGGGATTTATGTGCCCAAGTTCCGCAATGTGGATGACAAGGAAAAACGGGATTACGTGAGAGGATTCGGGTACCAGGGCGGTGCTTCCAGGACAGGCTGGCAACGGGGCATTGCTGAAATGGGCATCGGGGCGGGGTTCAAGGACAGTCTTTCCGAACCCGGTATCTGGTCCATGGGACTGGGGGCCTTCGGGGAATGCCTGCCCTATTATGAAAACAGGGCCTATTTGGATCCAAGCAAAAGGGACAAATGGGGCCTGCCCACCATCGTCTTTGATGCCGGCTTCAAGGAGAACGAGAAGAATATGCGTAAAGACATGATGAATGATGCCGCCGAAATGCTGGAGGCGGGAGGCGTTAAGAATGTCAGGACCTTTGACGGAGATTCCACCCCGGGCCAGGCCATCCACGAGATGGGCACCGCCCGGATGGGTAAGGATCCCAAACAGTCCATCCTGAACGAATGGAACCAGGTCCATTCCGTGAAAAACGTGTTCGTGACCGATGGGGCCTGCATGGATTCCACCAATTGCTGCAACCCCTCCCTGACCTTCATGGCCCTGACTGCCCGGGCCGCGGACCATGCCGTCAGCGAGTTGAAGAAAGGAAATGTCTGAGTCCCCCCCCCGGCATGCCTAATGCATGCCGGGGCATCACCATACTGCTGCCGGGAAATGAGGTCTCCCTGAGGGGATTGGGTAAGCCAAAATTCAGATCCCATGCAAAAACGGTTTTTCGTCCTGCTGGTTTCCCTGCTGATCGCGGGGTCCGGAATTTGCCAGTCCCCGCTTGATTTGGACCTGGGCAATCTGTACCGCCTTTCCGATTCCAGGACCAGATCCATCGGGCCCGAAAATCCAACCGGTCAGAAGGGTATGGGAGGAATGGCCACCCTGGATAACGGGACGGCCCGGG
>DATKSX010000160.1:0-17594 GCA_035531415.1 Chitinophagaceae bacterium | reverse complement strand
TGCTTCACCAGGGACCGGGAATAGGAATAACTGATCCAGCCGTTCAGTTTACCGGCGGTTTTCTTCAGGAGGAATTCGGCGCCATAATCCTGGCCGTCCATATTGATCACCGCCGTCTCGATCTGTGGGTTCATCAGCAGGACCGAGCCACTTTTGTAATCCAGGGAATGATTCACCCACTTATAATAAAGTTCGACGGAGGCCTCAATGGTATTGGATTTAAGGTTCAGGTAATATCCCATGGAGACCTGATGGCCCAGTTCCGGTTCCAGATAGCTGTCTGCCAGCTTCCAGATATCGGTAGGGAAGGCGGCAGTCGTATTGGAAAGCATCATGATATTCTGCCTCAGGGTATTATACGACAGCTTCACGGAAGAGTTGGAGGAAATGGCATATTTTCCGCTGATCCTGAATTCGGGGCCCTGGTAGGTCTTGATGGCTTTCCCGGGACCGTAAAAAGTGGAATCCACCGCAGCGCCGGCGATCTTGGGTGCATCGGCAGGATACTGATAGACTGTTCTGGGTCCCAAATAGGTATACAGGGAATACCGGAACCCGTATTCCAGGGAGAACTGATCGGTAACCTTATATTGATCAGACAGATACAACGCATTCTCCAGGCCCTGTTCCGGCTGAAGGGTTTGGGGCACAACCAGGGAGGAGGCCCCCGCGGGTTGGAAGGAGCCGGATTGAAGTTTGTAAAGCTTATTGTCTATCCCGAATTCCAGGGTATGGTATGAGCCAAGGAAATAGGTAAAATCCATTCTGCCGTTATACTGGCGGACCCCGAACTTCAGCTGGAAGGCCAGGCTGCTGTCGTACCCGCTTTGCACCGAATAGGCATATTCATCATAGCCCAAGGTGGCCACTCCATAGAAAATATTGCTGAACTGGTGCTTGAATTTGATGTTTGCGTTCCGGTTGCCGTAACTGTAGGTGGTGTCTCCATTCAGATTGAAGCGGTCGTGGCTGATATATCCATTTAGATATAGATCATTCTGGTCATCGAAATGATGGCTGATATGAAGGGTGGCATCATAGAAAGTGGAGGTGCTTTTCCGGTATTGGGGAGGAAGCAGGCTAAGCAGCCAGTCCGAATAGGTGGTCCTGCCTCCTACTACAAAGGTGGTCTTTTTGTCAATGGGGCCGTCCAGGGTGAGCTTGGAAGTCAGGGGGCCGAGGCCGGCAGTTCCGCTGATTTTTTTTGTATTGCCCTCCCTGGAGATGATGTCCAGCACGGAAGAGACCCTACCCCCATACCGGGAGGGGATGCTTCCCTCATACAGGGTGATATCCCGAACCAGGTCCGGATCGAAAGCGGAAAAAAATCCGAAGAAATGCGCCGGATTATAAATCGTCATGTCATTGAACAGAATCAGGTTCTGGTCTGTGGCTCCTCCCCGAACATTGAAGCCGGTGCTGGCTTCGCCCACACTCTGCACTCCGGGCAGGGTGAGCACAGCCCGGAGGATATCCGTTTCCCCGAAGGCGGCAGGCATCTGCTTGATGTTGGCTATGTCCAGCCGCTGCAGGCCCATGGTGGTACTTTTCACGTTACCTGCCCTGCTGGACTCGATCACCACGGTTTTCAGAGCCAGCACCTTTTCCTGAAGGTCGATATCCATTTTGCCTTCGGAGTACAGCATGATATGCTTGGTCGCGTCGAACATGCCCGGGCCGATAATGTTCAGGATATGGTTCCCCCGCGGTATGGTCAGGGAATAATATCCGAACCGGTCCGTAGTCGCGGTGATATGGGGATGATCGATATAGAGGAGCGCTCCGGAGATGGCTTCGCCTGTGGCACCGTCATGGACATAGCCAGCCAGGTTGGATAAACCGGGCCGGATATGGTTGGTGGGTATCCCGATATCTACCAGCTTGTTTTCCTGGATGGGCCTGGGAGCCAGACCTGGCCTGGGGGTGCTCATTCCTTCATCGTATGCGGCAAGCCCGGTGGTATCCGGGTTCTCCTCAAAAAATCCGGGAGGGAGGTTCGGGTGAATGGGATGGCCCCTGAAAATGAAAAGTTCCCGGTTGGGGGCGGCCGAAACAAAAAGGCCTGAACCGGAAAGTGCTTCCTGCAGGAGCTCCAGGACCGGGCGATGATCTGCCGACAGGGTGACCCGGATAGAATCCACCTGGGAGGGCTCAAAAAAGATCCGGTACCCGGTCACGGATTGGATCTGGGACGCAAACTGGCTGAATGGAAGTTCCTGGAAGGTCCCGGTAACCAGGCTATCTCCCGCTACCTGGGCACTCAGGTCCTGGGAAAGAAATAAGGAGCTTAATAGCAGCAGTAAGGATAGCTTTCTGGTCATGGGTTACTCAGATCATAAAACGCTGCCATTTTGGCCAGGGCCAGTTCCGGGTCCCGGTGATACCTGATATGGTTTTCCCTCAGGTAAGCCTGGATGGCCGGTTTTTTGTCCTTGAAAAGGGAAAGCAGGGCCCCTTTGCCATTGATGGAATGAAAGGTGTTGCCCATCCGGACATAATAATGCACGGAAGATTGAAACGTCCGGGTCAGGGTGGTGCCTGAAATGGATTCCTGCATGGTTTTTGACCGGTGGGCCAGCAACTCATGCGGACCTGAATAAAGCTGGTCATAATATCCATCGGGCAGCCCGACCCCGGTATCCCCGCTTACCCGGATAAAAGTATGGCCCTGCATCCGGAACCAGCTGACCAGGTCCGGGCGAAGAACGATCCGGGCTCCGGAATCCATTCCCATAACGACCACCTCGTCCCGGACCAAATCATAAAGCAGGGGTACCGGGCTGAACTCCTCCCGGTCATAAGATACCGAGCCGGAGGACCATTGATCCGTGTTAAGAAAGGGAAATCCGGTAACCGGGAAGGAATAGGAGAGGTATTGGATACCGTTGTAAAGCCTCGATTGATTCTGGTTAAAGGCCTGGTAAGACTGCACGGCAGCGCGGATTCCGGCATCATAGGACGCGGAATCCGCAGCGGCAGACTGGGCCCGGAGGCCGGAAGGGAAGGCCAGACAGCAAACAGGCAAAAACACAAAGGAAAGAATCCCTCTCATCATAAACGATACGGCGCCGGATGGGATAAACCGTTAAATGTAAATAAATTCCGATGAACCAATGCCTTAATTCGGATGTACGGAAGTCCTTTTATTTCATAATTCCCTGGACCCAGGGCACGGGGTTAGCGAACCCTCCCTCCGGTCCCGGAGGTTTAAACAGGGCATGAGCTGAATTATGGAAACCATCTCCAATCAGGCAGGAAACAAATGGAGGTGCGTTCAGATCCAGTTCCTGGATAGAAGGTATTCCGCGATCTGCACTGCATTGGTGGCGGCACCCTTGCGGAGGTTATCGGAAACCACCCAGAGGTTGAGGGTGCGGTCCTGGGATTCGTCCCGGCGGACCCTGCCTACGAATACCTCATCCCGGTCCTGGGCGTCCCTGGGCATAGGGTATTTCATGGAGGAAGGATCGTCGGACAAAACGACTCCCGGGGCAGAGGAAAGGATCTCCCGGATGTCCTGGATATCGAATTCTTCTTCGAATTCCACATTGATTGCTTCACTGTGGCCTCCCATCACCGGGATGCGCACGGTGGTGGAAGTGATCCGGAGGGAATCATCTCCCATGATTTTCCGGGTTTCCAGGACCATTTTCATTTCTTCCCGGGTGTATCCGTTCTCCAGGAAAACATCAATATGAGGTAATGCATTGAGGTCGATCGGATAAGGATAGGCCATTTCCCCCTGAATGCCACTGCGTTCATTCATGAGCTGTTTAACGGCTTTCACCCCGGTGCCGGTGACGGACTGATAGGTGGATACCACGATCCTGCGGATATGATATCGCCGGTGCAGGGGATTAAGGGCCACCACCATCTGAATGGTGGAACAGTTCGGGTTGGCGATGATCTTATCCTCCGGTCCCAGGACATGGGCATTCACTTCGGGGACCACGAGTTTTTTTTCCGGATCCATTCTCCATGCTGAGGAATTATCGATTACGGTGGCTCCGGCTTCTGCAAATTGCGGCGCAAGCAGGAGCGATACGGCACCGCCGGCGGAAAAAAGGGCGATTTCAGGCTTGCGTGCGATCGCTGTTTCGGAATCCACCACCCGGAAAGATTTTTCACCGAACCGGATCTCTTTTCCCAGGGAACGGGCCGATGCAACCAGGATCAGTTCCGTCACCGGAAACTGACGCTCCAGGAGCACCTGGAGCATTTTGGAGCCAACCAGGCCTGTGGCGCCTATGATTGCGACTTTCATGGTTTATTCCGGTGGATTTCAGGTACCGCCGAAGCGCGCAAAGATACGTCAGGGGGGTGATTGTCCACCGGAGTAAAGAAAAAACTCCCTATTTGAAATCGATATCGAAATGGACCAGGTCGACCAGCTGGCGGATCCGGGTATGGATGTCGCTCAGGTTGATTTCCCGGAGCCGAAGCGTTCCAAACCGTTCCACGCAGAAAGAGGCCATTGCGGTTCCCACGATGATCGCAGTTTTCAGGTTTTCAAAGGAAATGTCCTTGGTCTTGGCAACATATCCAATGAAACCGCCTGCGAAGGTATCCCCAGCCCCGGTCGGGTCAAAAACGTCCTCCAAAGGGAGGGCCGGCGCACAGAAAACGGTATTGCCATGGAACAGCAGGGCCCCATGCTCCCCCTTCTTGATCACCAGGTATTTGGGACCCATTTCACCGAGGATTTTCCGCGCCGCCCTAACCAGGGAAAATTCCCCGCTAAGTTGCCTTGCCTCCGCATCATTGACCAGCAGAACGTCGACCCTCCGGATTACCCGGTGAAGTTCCTCCAGTGCAGTATCCATCCAGAAATTCATGGTATCCATGACGACCAGCTTTGGTCTTTCCCGGAGCCGGTCCAGAACCTTGTGCTGCACTTCCGGTGAAAGGTTGCCCAGCATCAGAAACTCCCCGCCCTGGTAGCTTTCCGGAATGATGGGATCAAAATCTTCCAGGACATTAAGCTCGGTCACCAGGGTATCCCTGGCACTCATGTCCATATGATATTTCCCGGCCCAGAAAAAAGATTTGCGGTCTTTTTTGATCTGGACTCCCTCCAGGTTTACCCCAAATCCCTCCAGCTCGGTCAATTCGGCCTGCGGATAATCATATCCCACCACGGAGATCTGGTTGATGGGCCGGATGAACTGGGAGGCGGCCAGGGCGATATAGGTGGCCGCGCCCCCGATGATCCGGTTGGATTTTCCGAATGGAGTTTCGATATCATCGAAAGCCATGGAGCCTACCACGATAAGGGACATAACCAGGGGTTTGAGAGCAGCCGGCAGGGTGCCCGATGGAGAAAGGATTTGAACCGCAAGATGTGAATTTGATTTGACATGCCTACTTCCCAACCAGGGGAATCCGGATCATGGTGAAGGAATGGGCCGGAAAGGTATAGGTTAAACTATTGCCGGAAAAGGCCACCGGGTCGGTATGAATCCCCACCTTCCTGCTCCGGAGGGAATTTTCATCCGAAAGTTCCTTCCCGTTCACCGTATAGGCCGTACCGGGTCCCCCCAGAACTGCCCCAAACCACCTGATCTGCGTCTGGATGGAACTATCCGCGCTCCGGTTCACCACGTTCAGGGCTACCGTGTGGGTCCCGTCATCCCGGACTGCGGAGATATCCAGCAGGGGGAGGTTCTTCCCGTCCGGCAGAAGATGGTCCGGGGCTTCCAATTCGGCATCAATGGAACGCCCATGGCAATAGGTCGCGAAAAGCTGGAAGGGGAAAAAGATGGTCTGCTTCCAGAGGCTGTCTCCCGTAATCATCATCGGCGCGATCACATTGACCAACTGGGCCATATTGGCCATTTTTACCACTGCAGCATTACGGATGATGCAGTTCAGATATTCGGCAATGACCAGGGCGTCCTCCAGGTTATAGTGTTCCTCCAGGTGTTGGGCATTGAAGGCCCGGTACCATACATTGTATTCGTCCAGGGCGATATAAATGGGATGCATCACATGGTATTTCATCCGGGTTTCCTGGATCAGGCCCGCCGTGATTTTGATTTTGCGGTCCAGGTCGTCGATGCTGGACATAAACTGGTAATGGTCTTTACCGGTTTTACCGGTATAATAGTGGAGGGACAGGTAATCTACATAGGGATACAGGTATTCCAATACGGTCCGGTTCCACCCCATCCAGTCCGCTCCCCAGTTGCTGGAGCCCGAAGCGACCAGTCGAATTGAAGTGTCCTGCCATTTCATGAGCTTGGCGGCTTCCAACGCGAATTTTCCGTAATCGGCCGCATCCTTGTGGCCCATCTGCCATTGCCCGTCGATTTCGTTTCCCAGGCCCCAGATCCTCACATGATAAGGTTCCGGGTGCCCATTTTTTACCCTGAGGTCGGCGTAATAGGTCCCCGGGGCACCATTGCAGTATTCCACCCAGTATTTAGCCTCATCCAAAGTCCCCGTTCCCATATTCACGCAGATATAGGGCTGCACTCCAGACCGGGCGGCCCATTGAAGGAATTCGTCGGTGCCGACCAGGTTGGGCTCTATGCCGCCCCACGCCAGATCCCTCCGCTTTGGCCGCTCAGCCACCGGACCGATCCCGTCCATCCAGTGGTAATCTGAAGAAAAGTTTCCCCCCGGCCAACGGATTATGGACACATGGAGGTCCTTTACTGCCTGCTCCACATCCTTGCGGAACCCAAACCGGTCGGACTGGGGAGAGCCGGGATCATAGATTCCCCCATAGATGCACCTTCCCAGGTGTTCCGTAAAATTTCCATAAATCAGAGAATCGATCGAGCCCGTGTACCGGTCCAGGTCGATGCTGATCTGGGCATGCAAAGGCTGGGCTTCAGGTTTCCGGACAAATCCTGCGAAAACCAACAACGGGACCCAAAAAAATCTGGAATTCATGAAAGGCTATTGCCGGCAAATATAATATCCCCTGCATAAACCGGCCCAAAATCCATTCCCACACCGGGGAAAAGGATCAGGGGGCTGTTGGCCGGACCAGGAAATGAAGATACCGGAGGGATGTAAATGAGGCTGACTCCCGGTGCGGTACCCGGTTCAGGCCCGGGTCATGTTGATTCCCGCTGAGGAAAACGTCAGGCGCGCCGTACCTTACCAGGAATGGCTGGATTTCCCTGCCTCTGGCGATATGCCCGTTTCCGGAGGTATGAACCGGATCCAGGATTCTCATCACCATGGATTGCCCCCGGTGAGGGACTGGGATATATACTGAATGTGTTCCGGAATTTAATAATCTTAAAGGAAAAGGATTGCCAACCCACCCATGCTGAAAAAAAATTTATTTTTGAATTCTTTTGAATCCTAAGCAGGAGATCATGTCTGAGAAATTTTCCGAGCAGCAAATCATCCGGAGGGAGAAATTGAAACAACTCCTGGACCTGGGCATTGATCCCTACCCTGCTCCTTCCTTTCCGGTCAATGCCCATGCGGCCGATATCAAGAGCCGGTTTACGCAGGAGAACAAAGACCAGTTTACGGACCAGGTCCTTGCCGGGAGGATCATGGGGATCAGGGACATGGGGAAGGCCTGTTTCGCGGTACTTCAGGACTCAACGGGAAGGATCCAGCTCTATGTGCGCAGGGAAGACCTTTGCCCCGGAGAAGATAAGACCTTGTTTGATGTGGTATTCAAAAAACTGCTGGATATTGGTGATCTGATCGGGGTCAGGGGCTTTGTATTCACCACCCGGACTGGCGAGATTTCGGTACACGTTCAGGAATTCACCCTGCTATCCAAGTCCCTTCATCCCCTTCCGGTGGTTAAGGAAAAGGAAGGCGAGACTTTTGACGCGGTCACGGACCCGGAATTTCTTTACCGCCAGCGCTATGCCGGCCTTATCGTGGATCCATCCATCCGGAAAGTATTCACAGCGATCACCCGGATGAAGGATGCCATCCGGGAATTCCTGAATGGAAGGGGAGCCCTCGAGGTGGACACTCCGGTGCTCCAGGCGATCCCTGGGGGGGCCGCGGCCCGGCCTTTCATCACCCACCACAATGCCCTGGACATGCCATTATACCTGCGGATCGCCAATGAACTCTATCTGAAGCGCCTTATTGTAGGGGGATTCGACTGGGTATATGAGTTCAGCCGAAATTTCCGCAATGAGGGCATGGACCGGACCCATAACCCGGAATTCACCATCCTGGAATTCTATGTGGCCTACAAGGATTATCTCTGGATGATGGAAACCACCGAGCAAATGCTGCAATTTGTGGCCCATTCCGTTAACGGTTCCTCCCAGGTATTTTCTGGAACATCCACCATCGATTTCAAGGCTCCCTATCCCAGGATACCCATTTACGAGGCCCTTGCAAAATATGCTGGCCACGACATCAGCAACCTGGATGAAGGGGGTATCCGCGAAGCCTGCAGGCAAAATCATGTACCGGTTCAGAAAGATTGGGGGAAGGGGAAACTTACCGATGCATTGTTCAGTCATACCTGTGAGCCTCATTTCATTCAGCCCACCTTTATCACCGATTATCCCGAAGAAATGAGTCCCCTCACCAAAAAGCACCGGAGTAAACCAGGGCTGGTGGAACGGTTTGAGCTTATCGTGAATGGAAACGAGATCGCCAATGCCTATTCCGAACTGAATGATCCCCTGGATCAGCGGAGCCGATTCGAGGCACAGGCCTCCCTTAAGGAAAAAGGGGATGAGGAAGCCATGTATATCGACCATGATTTCCTTAGGGCCCTGGAATATGGCATGCCCCCTGCATCGGGTATCGGAATCGGGATCGACCGGCTTGCCATGCTGCTGACCGGCCAGCCTTCCATCCAGGACGTGCTTTTGTTTCCCCAGATGCGACCGGAACAATGATGGGTTTGAAAATACCAAGGGCCCTGTAATGCTGCAGGGCCCTTTCATGCTGAGATATTCACTCCCTCATCTGCGCCAGCCTCTTCTTTCGTATCCCCTGCGGTAATAATAGGCCCTTCCATATCGGCGATAAAACCGTGACCCACCAAAGACTACCTCCGTTTCAGGTTCGACCACAACAGGCGATCCCGGGGCATAAGCCACAGGCGGTTCCTCATAGACCGGGGGAGCGGGGGCATAAACCACCGGAGCGGGATAAGCCGGAGCATATCCGTACCCACCGACGTAAACCGGTCCGATATGCGCCCGCAAACCGATCCTGAACCGGACCTGGGCGCTTGCTTCCAGGGTGAAGACCGTTGCTAACAGCAGCATGCCGGTCATTAGGGTCAGCTTTTTCATTTTAAAGGGTTTTGTTCCGGTAATTGGATTGCCCAGGATACCTTCAGTTTAATACTGGTTGCCCTAAGGAAACGTTAAAACCCAAAGAAAATGGTCAAAAAACCCGCGGGTCTTTAGGACTCCCCCCACTTAAATCACCTCCTCTTTTCCGGACCTCAAATTCAAAGCTTTTGGATGGATCATCCGATCCGGAGCCCGTTTTCCACCATCCGGTCCGGCTGTAACAGGACTACGGGAGCATTTTCCCCTGTGATTCCAAGGACGAGGCAATCCGAGTAAAAGGGACCGATTTGTTTGACAGGAAAATTGACCACGGCGATGACCTGCCTCCCGGTCAGATCCTCCTTTCTGTATAGATCCGTGATCCGGGCACAGGAGGATTTGATTCCCAGGGGACCGAAATCAATTTTTAGCTTCCAGGCCGGAACAATTGCCTGAGGGAAATCTCCTGCCTCCAGGATGGTGCCCACCCGGATATCCAGCTTTTGGAAATCTTCCCAACGGGCCGTAACCGGTTGCGGGGGCATTGTTAATATTGGGGTTGTTTGGGCTTGGTCCCCATGATGGAATCAATCCGGTCCAGGAGGCCCTGGTTCAATTTTGGATAAAGGTCGAGAGCCCTGAGGTTTTCATCCAGCTGTTCCCTGCGGGTGGCTCCCAGGATGGCAGTCGTGACATGGGGATTTGAAATGCACCAGGCAATAGAAAGGGTTGCCAGGGAGCACCCCAGCTCATCTGCAAGGGTTTTCAGGTTCCGGACCTTTTCAATCCGCTCCTGGGAATAAACGGCATCCTTCAGCCAGTCAAAACCCTCCAGGGCAAGCCGGGACCCTTCGGGAACCCCCTGGTTATATTTTCCGGTGAGCACCCCGGAAGCCAGCGGGCTCCAGATGGTGGTACCCATCCCTATATGATCGAACAGGGTCAGGTATTCCTTTTCAAGTTTTTCCCGGTTAAAGAGGTTGTATTCCGTCTGTTCCATCGAAGGGCCGATCAATCCGGATTGCCTGGAATAAAGATGGGCCTCCATGATCTCTGAGGCGTTCCATTCCGAAGTTCCCCAATAAAGGATCTTTCCCTGCCCGATCAGAACATTCATGGTTTGGACCACTTCCTCGATCGGGGTGCGCTTGTCCGGACGGTGGCAAAAGAAAAGATCGAGGTATTCCACCTGAAGCCTTTCCAAAGCTTCGTGGCAGGATTCAGTCAGGTGCTTCCGGCTGAGCCCGGTCTGGTTTGGTTTGTTCGCCTTCCCATGCCATCCAAAGAAAGATTTGCTGGAAACCACATAGGAACTCCGTTCCCAGTTCTTTTTTTTCAACACCCGACCCATTTGAAGCTCTGAAGCCCCGCCGGCATAGGATTCAGCGTTATCGAAGAAATTCACTCCTTGATCATAGGCGATGCCCATAAGCTCATCTGCCATATGATCATCGATCTGCTTATGGAAGGTCACCCAGCTTCCGAGAGAAAGCACGCTGAGTTCCAGCCCAGCCCTGCCCAGTTTACGGTAATCCATTTCAGTTAGGTTTGAATATCAATCCAAGAAAAAAAATGCTTTGCAATATCCCGGGAAAATCCTACCACCCCAGCAGCCAGGCAAAGATCAGGGGAGCTACGATGGTGGCGTCCGATTCCACGATGAATTTGGGAGTGTCCACATCCAGTTTCCCCCAGGTGATTTTTTCGTTCGGAACGGCCCCGGAATAGGATCCGTAACTGGTGGTGGAATCCGAGATCTGGCAGAAATAGCTCCAGAAAGGAACGTCTTTCCATCCCAGGTCCTGGTACATCATGGGAACTACGCAGATCGGGAAATCCCCGGCAATCCCTCCCCCGATCTGAAAAAACCCGACCCCTTTCCCGGCGGAATTCTTCCGGTACCATTCGGAAAGGAAAATCATGTATTCGATCCCTGTCTTCATGGTGGAAGGCTTGAGTTCCCCCTTGACGCAATAGGAAGCAAAAATGTTCCCCATGGTGCTGTCCTCCCAACCAGGAACAATGATTGGAAGCTGTTTTTCGGCGGCGGCGATCATCCAGCTTTGGGCAGGATCGATGTCATAGGATCCCTTCATCACTCCGCTGAGCAGTAGCTTGTACATGAACTCATGAGGGAAATACCGCTCACCCTTTCCTTCCGCATCCTTCCAGATCCTGAAAATATGCTTTTGGATCCTCCGGAATGCCTCTTCTTCCGGAATGCAGGTATCGGTAACCCTGTTATACCCCTGGGAAAGAAGCCTGCCTTCTTCCTCCGGACTGAGGTCCCGGTAATTGGGAACCCTTTTATAATGAGTATGGGCCACCAGGTTCATGATATCCTCCTCCAGGTTTGCCCCGGTGCAGGAAATGATGTCCAGCTTACCCCTGCGGACCATTTCAGCTAGGGATAACCCAAGCTCTGCCGTACTCATGGCTCCTGCCAGGGTGACCATCATCTTTCCTCCCGCCTCCAGGTGGGATTCATAACCTTTAGCGGCATCCACCAGTGCAGCCGAATTGAAGTGGCGGTAATGATGTCCGATGAATTCCGAGATGGGGCCCTTTTTCTGCATATCCGGAAAGGATTAGGGTAAATTGGAATATTTGCCGGGAATCAAAAATAAAGGGTAATTCATAAACCGGAGGGAAATTCCTCAGAATTTAAGAGAAGAAACAGGGCTGGGGCACTCCGAAATGGGGAGAAGACCTTGTTATCCATGAAAAGGGCCTGCCGGATTGCTCCGGCAGGCCCTTTTTGCCAAACCTTCACATTAAGCCTTATCAAATTTTTGGACCGTGATGAAGCCTCCGTCCCCATCTGTTTTCAGCTTGATCCACTGGGTATTGGACTCCAGGGTGATCACATAAAAATGGGTGTCCAGATCGGAGCATTCCACCACATTGGTGACCTTGTCCGTGCCATAGGAGGAATTCAATCTCAGGTACACATCCATGGGTAATTGTGATTCCCGGACGGTCCTGAACGAATTGATGAGGTTTCCCCGGGAATCAAAGGTCGCCCGGACCGGGTCATGGCCGAGGGTGAACTTCGCCATAACATAATTTCCATTCTCATTCAAGACCACATCGCTCGCGGCGGGGAAGTATTGATGTACGGCAGTAATGGCCTTTCCCCTGGGGCGAATGGCATTTTCATGTCTCCCTCCGGCAATGGCCTGGGTTGCGGCTGCCGTGGTCAGTACCAGGGCAGAGATAAGGATGATCTTGATCTTCTTCATAAATAACCGTTTAATTGATGAACATTTAATTTTCAATACTCCTTTCAGGTGAACTCCACCCTGCCATCCGGCCAGGGCGATGATTTCTTCCCGGAAAAAAATATAATCAGATATTGTAATGACGGTGGGGATTTTAAAAGGTAACAGGAGGACGGGTTAAGCTTTTGTTAAACCCATGAATGAAAATTTCCGATGAATACCCTGGCATTGATCAAATGTTTTACCGGAATGGAAGATTCTTCAATAATTAAAAACGGGATTAAACGGCACCCGCGCAGATTGCATAAATTAAGGAATCCATCCCTCGTATTGGAGGGTCCTGACTTCTCGTATCGACTATTTAAAACCTGAAAAGTTATCCGCTCATCCCTTAAACCGGAATAAGGCACCCTCTGCTCTTGCAGATCTTAACGAACCTTCGGTTACGGCTGGAGGGACGGATTAAATTATTCTTTAAACCGGTCAGTCGAGGTCCGGGCAATTTCAGGACGGTTCACCGGAATTTGAAAGCACACATAAATTCAATTGCAAAAATGATGATATCCTGATGGGTATCATGGATTAATATGACCTGGATCAACTCTGGGGCCTTTAGAACCATATAGTTTTGCTACCCGGTTAAACTTATTGCAAAATGAATTCATTCTCTTCCAGGTCAGGCTTAAGCGTTGCAAAAGGATTTCTTTACGTTTCACTGGCCATTTTTGTTTTTGGGATCGGTCCCGGATGCAATTTCCCGTCTTCCAACAGTTCATCAAACGATGATACCGGCCAGGTTGTCGGAGAATATACCGCCCATTTGACCCATGCTCCCCAGGTACCTGCTTCCCTGGACAGTTACAGGAGGCCGGAAAAAGTAATTGTCAATATTACAGTAAAGGAAAAAGTGATGAGGCTAGCCGACGGGGTCCGATACAATTTCTGGACTTTTGGTGGAACGGTACCGGGCCCTTTTATCCGGGTACATGAGGGAGATCTTGTGGAAGTTCATCTGAGTAATGATCCGAACAACAAGATGCCCCACAATATTGACTTGCATGCGGTCCATGGACCTGGAGGAGGTGCAGATGCCACCATGACGGTCCCCGGCCATACCTCGGTTTTTCAGTTCAGAGCCCTGAACCCGGGCCTTTTCGTCTACCATTGCGCAACTGCCCCCGTGGGCATGCATATTGCGAACGGGATGTATGGATTGATCTTTGTAGAACCCCGGGAAGGCCTGGACCCCGTAGATAAGGAATTTTACCTGATGCAGGGTGAAATCTACACCAAGGGTCAAAATGGAGACACGGGTCTTCAGGAATTCGATATGGAAAAGGCAATCCGGGAAGAGCCGGAATATGTTGTTTTCAATGGTTCGGTCGGAGCCAATACCGGCAAAAACGCCCTCCATGCTGAGGTTGGAGACCGGATCCGGCTATTTGTAGGTAATGCCGGGCCTAACCTAACTTGTTCTTTTCATGTCATCGGAGCCATCTTCGATAAGGTCTATGTGGAAGGCGGCTCCCTGATCAATTCCAATGTACAGACAACCCTGATTCCTGCCGGAGGATCGGCAATTGTGGAATTTACCTGTAAGGAGCCCGGGACTTATAATATTGTGGACCATTCCATATTCCGGGCCTTCAACCAGGGCGCACTGGCCCAATTGGTGGTAACAGGACCCCAGGACAAAAACATCTATTCGGGAAAAATCAGTGATGCGCTTTACCAGCCAGATTCGGGAACCATGGCTAACGCTACTCCGGAAGAGACTGGTCCGGAAGAGCCAGATCGTTCCTTTGCGGACCGGTTTTCAGAAGGAGGGGCCCTCTTTCAATTGAATTGCGCCTCCTGCCATCAGTCCACTGGCCTTGGATTACCAGGCGCATTCCCTCCTCTTGCGAAATCCGATTTTCTTATGGGAAGAAAGGATAAGGGTATCGGAATTCTCCTCCACGGAATTAACGGTCAACCGATAATAGTTAATGGGAAACCATTCCAGGGGGTCATGCCCCAGCTTCCCCTGAGTGACGACCAGATCGCCAGCCTGCTCACTTTTGTCCGCAATAGTTGGGGAAACAAAAGTCCAGTAATCCAGGCAAAGGAGGTGAAAAAACTTAGAAATCCATAATCTTTACCCAATGAAATTCCATTGGATGGCAATCATCTTCCTGTTCCAGGGAAGGATGTCGGTTACCATTCCAATTTTGCGCGATCCATCGGCAAATAATAAATCCCCCCTAACCAAGGGAATGGCAAAAATACCCGCCGGTGACTACAAACCCTTTATTGAACAAAATGACCAGCCGGATTTACATAGGATCGGATCCTTCTACCTGGATATCCATGCAGTGACAAACCAGGATTTCATGGCCTTTGTGAAGACAAATCCGCAGTGGTCCAGATCGAAGGTATCCAGGCTCAATGCAGATGCCGGCTATTTAAGTCAATGGAAGGGGGATTTTGACATCGGGGATCCGAGGATCCTTCAAAGTCCGGTAACCCATGTTTCCTGGTTTGCGGCGAACGCTTATTGCAAATGGAAAGGAAAACGGCTCCCTACTCAGGAAGAATGGGAATATGCGGCTGGAGCTCCACCCAAGGGCATGAAAAAGGGCCAAAAACTTTCCCAAATTATTCTAGGATGGTATGAAAAACCAAGTCCTGCCGTATTGCCCCCCGTGCAATCCACCTACGAAAATGTTTTTGGAGTTTTTGATATGCATGGCCTGATTTGGGAATGGGTATATGATTTCAATGATAATGCGGGCAATTTAAGTGGGATGGAAAATAATTTCTCCTGTGCAGCGGGCTCCCTGAACACTTCGGATAAGGAAGATTATGCGGCTTATATGAGATATGCCTTCCGGCAGGGTCTTAAAGGAAATTATACCGTTGCTGACCTGGGTTTTCGCTGCGCTTTGGACACCTCATTGCTCAAACCATGACCGGTATAGAAATTTTGAATCCGGAACTTAAAAAATGAAACCAATTTTAATCCTGGGGCTCCTTTGCTTTTTTCTCTAGCCATCCTGCCGTAAAGGTGGGAAACCGTTTCAAAGGGCTGTTGCCCGTTTTCCTCTGGCAAAATCCCCTCCCCTGGCGGGACCAGCGGTCTCTCCATATACCAGTTTTCAAAACCATGGATAGACCAGGACAAAGATTCCTTTCTTCTTTCAAGCTTGTCTGGCAAAATCCGGGTCATTTCCATGATTTTCACCCATTCCATCTATGCATGTCCCATCACTGTAGCCCACATGAAAGCGATTGAAAGTAGCCTCACTGAAAATGAAAAGGCGCAGGTGGGATTTGTTTTTGATCTGGGCAATTTTGGATCTATCAACACCTCATGGCTGGAAATCCGGAAATTAAAGGCCCTGACCAACCTCCCGCCTGATCCTCCAGCCCATTTTGTGAGAACATCCTTCCCTTTTGGTGACTCTGGTCACAACCCTTTGTGATCAGGATCATTCCCGGTAATGATGCGCCTCATCGTTTCCAACCCCCGTTCAGATGAAATTTGTACCAGCAACAATGAAGTAGAAAACGCCATAATAGATTCTTTAAAAAACAGCAAAATCATGAAGGCACTAGTTTACCACGGACCAGATTTGAAATCCTGGGAAGAAAAGCCGAAACCCATTGTCCTCGAACCAACAGATGCGGTTGTAAAAATCACCAGGACTACGATATGCGGAACTGACCTTCATATCATGAAGGGGGACGTTCCTACAGTTACCGATGGAAGAATTCTGGGCCATGAAGGTGTTGGCATCGTGGAGGATATCGGAAGCGGCGTTACCAATTTCAGGAAAGGCGACCATGTCCTGATTTCCTGCATTACTTCCTGCGCCAAATGCGAAAATTGCAGAAAGGGAATGTATTCCCATTGTGAAAAAGGGGGCTGGATTCTGGGTAATATTATTGATGGCACCCAGGCAGAGTATGTCAGGATCCCGTTTGCTGACAGCAGCATGTATCCCATTCCCGCTGGATCCGATGAGGAAGCTTTGGTAATGTTGAGCGATATCCTTCCAACTGGATTTGAATGCGGTGTCCTGAATGGCGAAGTCGAACCAGGGGCAACTGTTGCCATTGTCGGTTGCGGACCCGTAGGAATGGCTGCCCTGCTCACTGCCCAATTTTACAGCCCGGCGGAGATCATCATGATCGATAACGACGAAAACAGGCTTCAGGTTGCAGGAACTTTCGGAGCCACCAGGCTGATCAATAACAGCGTTAAGAATGCGGTGGAAGAAGTGATGAAAATAACGCGAGGAAAGGGGGTGGATACCGCCATTGAAGCAGTTGGGGTTCCGGCAACCTTTGAGCTTTGCGAAGCCATAGTTGATCCAGGCGGCCATATCGCCAATATCGGAGTTCATGGCAAAAGCGTTAATCTCCATCTGGAGACCCTTTGGTCCAGGAACATCAGCATAACAACCCGTCTGGTGGACACTTCCTCAACACCCATGCTTTTTCGCAATGTCCTTTCTCACAAACTGGATCCAAAAAAGCTGATCACCCATCGGTTCAGGCTGAATGATATAATCAATGCCTATGATACTTTTTCACATGCAGCGAGGGAGAAGGCCCTTAAGGTGATCCTGGAAGCATAAGTGAATTCCATTCAAAAAATAATCAATATTCCACTTGAACCGGTACAAATCAATAAAATGAAAAAGACGATTCTTTCGGGACTGATTGCTGGAGTAATCCTGTTCATCCTAAGTGTAGCCTCACTTTATCTCACCGTTTGGCTTTTCCCCTCCCTAGCCAGGCAATATTTCAATCCGGCTTTCAATGTCCAGGAAAAAAGGGCGATGATATTCTTCGTCCATCCCTTCGTGATCAGCTTATGTCTCGCATGGTTCTGGAACCGGTTTAAAGGGGTGCTTTCCGGGTCATTCTTCAGCAAGGGGGTGGAATTCGGGTTAATTTATGTGGTCATCGCCACCTTTCCAACAATGTGGCTCATTTACAGCGCAATAAGCGTCTCCTTTGCAATGGTGGTTACCTGGATGCTGTTCGGGTTCCTTCAGGGGCTTATTGCAGGATTGGTATTCGAAAAAACGAACCCCTGAAATGATTTTTTGTTCAGATCTAAAACGTGAATTATGAGACCGTACTTAACCTTGATGCT
>DATKSX010000159.1:0-4316 GCA_035531415.1 Chitinophagaceae bacterium | reverse complement strand
GAGATGCCTTTTTCCCGGAGGCTCTCCACCAGCCTTTTGCGCAGGCCCTGTTGCTTATAGGTATCCTCCGACTGATCCATCCGGCCAAAATTACTCAAAGGAGACCGATCTCTCCGGTTCGCTTTTTCAGGCTTTGCTGTTACCCAATTTTGACCTAATTTGAAAAAATAGATATAAGGCCATGGAACAACCCCTTCAGGAGAGAATAGACCGCTGGCTCAACGGCCCTTACGATGACCAGACCAAACAAGCCATCCGCAGCCTGCAGAAAGATCATCCCAAAGAACTGGCCGATGCATTTTACCAGGACCTGGAATTCGGAACCGGCGGCCTCCGTGGTCTGATGGGAGTCGGGACCAACCGGATGAACAAATACACTGTGGGCGCGGCAACCCAGGGTTTCGCCAACTATATTAAAAAATCCTTCCCTGGCCCGGCCCGGATAGCCATCGCCCACGACAGCCGAAACAACAGCCGGTTTTTTGCCGAAACGGCTGCATCTATCCTGGAAGCGAACGGGCTTGAGGTATTTCTATTCGAAGACCTTCGCCCAACCCCAGAGCTGTCTTTTGCCATCCGCAGGCTGGGCTGTAATGCGGGAATTGTTTGCACGGCCTCGCACAACCCCAAAGAATATAACGGGTATAAAGCCTACTGGCAGGACGGCGGACAGCTCGTCCCTCCCCACGACCGCAACGTAATCCTCGAAGTGGTTCAAATCGCCTCCCCCGACCAGGTGCAATGGGGGAAAAACCTGGATGGAGTCCAAATCCTGGGAAAACCGATGGATGAACTATATATCCAGATGGTCAGGGGACTTTCAGTCAACCCGGAAGTCATCGCGACCCAGCATGACCTGAAGATCGTCTATACCCCCATTCATGGCACCGGGATCACCCTGGTGCCACCGGTTCTCCGGGCCCTTGGATTTGATTCGGTGGATATCGTGAAGGAACAGGCCACCCCCGATGGAAATTTCCCTACCGTGGTCAACCCAAATCCCGAAGAACCCGAGGCTATGGCTATGGGGTTGGAAAAGGCCAGAAGGACCCAGGCCGATATCCTTGCAGGCACGGATCCGGACGCGGACCGGGTGGGCATCGGGGTGAAAGACCTCCAGGGCAATTACATCCTTTTAAACGGCAACCAGACCGCGGTGCTGGCTTTCAGTTACCAGATTGAGGCGCGCAGGATCAAGGGGATCGCCCGCAAAAACGACTATGTATGCAAGACCATCGTCACCACCGACCTGATTGACCGGATCGCAGCCGACAACGGGGTGGCCTGCTATAATACCCTGACCGGCTTTAAGTATATCGCCGAAATGATCCGGGAAAAGGAAGCTAAGGAGCATTTCATCATCGGAGGGGAGGAGTCCTACGGCCTGCTTACCGGGGACCAGGTAAGGGATAAGGATGCGGTTTCCGCTGTGGCCCTGATTTGCGAAATGGCGGCCTATGAAAAGCAGCAGGGAAGGTCCCTGTTCGAAAAACTGCTGGAACTTTATACCCGCTACGGCATGTACCTGGAAAAACTGGTCTCCATTACGCGCAAAGGCAGGGAAGGAGCTCAACAAATCACCGAAATGATGACGGCCTTCCGCAATAAGCCCCCGGGCTTGATCCATGAATCTCCCCTGGTCCGGGTCCTGGATTACCAAACCGGGAAGGCCCGGGATCTCAGTGCAGGTACGGAAGTCCCGATCCTTCTTCCAAGGTCCAATGTCCTGCAATTCATCCTGGAAGACGGAAGCAAGATTTCAGCGAGGCCTTCGGGAACCGAACCCAAAATCAAATTCTATTTCAGTGTGAATACCGCCCTGAGCGGGGTTGCAGCCTATCCTGAGACCCTGCGCCGGCTGGAGGAAAGGATCGCCGGGATCAACAGGGACCTCCATCTGGAATGACCGGTTAAAGCAGGAAGGCCGCTTCAATTTCCTCTCCCCGCATCTCGATCAGGATATGGTCCTGAAGGGTCGTGGATAAGGAATACCCGCTGTAATCGGGAGTAATCGGAAAGGACTTGTGGCTGCGGTCGATCAGCACGGCAATCCGGATGGAGGAGGGAAAAAATTCCAGGAAAGGTTTCAGGGCATAGAGCAGGGTCCTTCCGGAATTGGCCACATCATCCACCAGGATGATGGTCTTTCCGTTGAGTTCCCGCTTGTCTGAAAGTTCCACCTGCTTCGGATTTGTCTTGTCCAGGGTGATTTCCAGCTGGCGGATCCGGAGTGGGGAAATCTCCTCCAGCTTTTTGCCCAGGGCCTGGGCAACGATATGGCCTTTATCCCGAATTCCGGCAAAAACCAGTTCCTTTTCCTGGGCATGGTCTTCATAAATCTGCCAGGCCATCCGCTCGATCTTCTTGCGGATGGCATCCGAATTCAGGATGATGTTCTTGGTGGGCTCCATGGACCCTGTCTTGTTCTGGTGAAATTACAAATGCCCCATCTTCGCTCCCAAATTAAGATTATTTAAATTGAGGCCCATTCCGGTATCATGATCCAGCAAATCCTGTTCATTCTGGTGACTGCATTGGCCCTGACCCTTTTTATCCGCAAGGTCCGGTTTATCCGCCGCAACATCCTGCTGGGGAGCCTGGATTCCGGAAGGGACCGCCCTGGGCTTCGCTGGAAAAACACCCTGTTGCTTGCACTGGGCCAGAAAAAAATGTTCCGCAATCCCCTGGTTGCGGTCCTCCACCTTTTCATATACGCCGGTTTCGTAATCATCAACCTGGAAATCCTGGAGATCATTTTGGACGGCCTCACCGGAAACCACCGGATGTTCTCGCCTCTGCTGGGGGGGCTATACCCTGTGCTGATTGGTTGTTTCGAAGTGCTTGCTGTCCTGGTATTGATCGCCTGTATGGTGTTCCTCATCCGCAGAAATCTCCTTCAGATCCGGCGTTTCCGGTCCCGGGACCTTGAGGGTTGGCCCCGTTCGGACGCCAATTATATCCTGATTACGGAAATCGCACTGATGTGCTTTTTTCTCACCCTCAACACCACGGACCATGCCCTGCAGGTCCAGGGCATAGCCCACTACCGGCAGACCGGGGCTTTCTGGATCTCCGGACCGCTCAGCGGACTGGTTTCCCATTGGCCCCCATCCCGGCTGATCCTTTGGGAACGGTCCAGTTGGTGGTTGCATATTCTGGGAATCTTCGCCTTCCTGAACTACCTGCCCTATTCCAAACACCTCCATATCCTGCTCGCCTTCCCCAATGCCTACTTCGGAAGTCTGGACCCCCCCGGGAAAATGAACAATATGCCCGATGTACAGCGGGAAGTCAGCCTGATGTTTCAGCAGGAACCCCAGGGGGAACAAACTGCCTCCCCGCAGCAAAAAAAATTCGGAGCGAGGGATATCGGCGACCTGAGCTGGAAAAACCTGCTGGACGCTTACAGTTGCACGGAATGCGGAAGGTGTTCGGCTTCCTGCCCTGCCACCCAGACGGGGAAGAAACTTTCCCCCCGCAAGATCATGATGGACACCCGGGACCGGATGGAGGAAGTGGGGCGAAGCCTGGACCAAGGGAAGTCCGGAATTGCGGACGGAAAATCGCTTTTGAGGGATTACATCAGTGAGGAAGAGCTGAGGGCTTGCACCACCTGCAACGCCTGCGTCCAGGAATGCCCGGTAAGTATCAATCCCCTGGACATTATCCTGCAGTTGCGCAGGTACCTGGTCATGGAAGAGTCCAGTGCTCCCCAGGAATGGCAGATGATGTTCAACAATATTGAAAACAACCAGGCCCCCTGGAAATTCCCGGCATCGGGAAGGGCGGATTGGGCCAAATCATAATTCCGGTATGGAACAGGTCAAAACCATGGCGCAATTGTTCCAGTCGGGGCAAACCCCGGAAATCCTATTCTGGGTGGGATGTTCCGGCAGCTTTGACCCTCGGGCGCAGCAGATCACCCAGGCCTTTGCGGAGATCCTCCTTCATGTGGGCATCTCCTTCGCCATCCTGGGTACCGAGGAGTCCTGCACCGGGGATCCGGCCCGCCGGGCGGGCAACGAGTATCTTTTTCAGATGATGGCCAGGGGAAATATTGACACGCTGAACCGTTACGGCATCAAAAGGATCGTAACCACCTGCCCGCACTGCTTTAATATCCTGAAAAACGAATATCCCGAACTGGGCGGCCATTTTGAAGTGGTCCATCATGCGGAATTCCTGCAGGAGCTGATCCGCCAGGGAAGGATCCGGATAAAGGAGGGTGGGTCTTTCAAAGGAAAACGGATCACCTACCATGATTCGTGCTATCTGGGAAGGGCGAACGGAATCTATGAAGCTCCCCGGGCGGTCCT
>DATKSX010000158.1:0-6025 GCA_035531415.1 Chitinophagaceae bacterium | reverse complement strand
GGATACCTGGAATTCAGAATAAGTATTTGATTATCAATTAATAATATCTTGGGTCAAAGCGGAAACTTTTGGATCCTTTCTCCCAAAGGAAAATCAGTCCCTGGGACGGGGATTATCGGCTAAATTTGCCCCTGAATGACCGAAAAGATCATCATTGTGGATTTCGGGGGCCAGTATACCCAGCTGATCGCCCGCAAGGTCAGAGAATGCCACGTATACTGCGAGATCCAACCCTGTCATAAATCTCCAGATATTGAACCGGATGTAAAAGGAGTCATCCTTTCCGGCAGTCCCTTCTCGGTCAATGACCCGGCGGCTCCGGGAACTGATATTGCGGCAATTTCCCAAAAAGTTCCGGTACTGGGCATCTGTTACGGAGCCCAATTGATGGCCCGCCAATTCGGAGGGGAGGTAGCCAAAAGCAATATGAGAGAATACGGGAGGTCCAGGATCCAGCCCACGGGACCCGGAAATTCCCTGCTGGATGGGGTGACCCCGGGAACCCAGGTCTGGATGAGCCACGCCGATTCCATCATCCGGCTTCCGGAAGGCTTTGAGGTCATCGCCACCACCTCCCAGATTCCTGTAGCTGCATTCCAGAAAAAGGAAGAGGGCAGGCCGGGAATTTACGGGCTCCAGTTCCACCCGGAGGTATCCCATTCCGAACAGGGAATCCGGATCCTTTCGAATTTCCTCCTGCGGATCTGTGGATGTTCCGGCCACTGGACCCCGGCCTCTTTTGTAGCTGAAACCATTGCCTCCATCAGGTCCAGGGTCGCGGACCGCAAAGCAGTGATGGCCTTAAGCGGCGGAGTGGATTCCACCGTGGCCGCGACCCTGATCCGGGAAGCCATCGGGGACCGGCTGTATTGCATATTTGTGGATAACGGACTACTGCGCAAAGGGGAATTCAGGCAGGTCCTGGATTCCTACCATCAGATCGGTTTGAACGTGAAAGGGGTGGAAGCCCGGGACCGGTTTTATGCCGGCCTTGCCGGGAAGATCCTGCCTGAGGAAAAGCGCAAGGCCATTGGCAGGATCTTCATCGAAGTCTTCCAGAAGGAGGCCCGGGACCTTCAGGGAATATCCTTTCTCGGACAGGGTACCATCTATCCGGACGTGATCGAATCGGTTTCCGTCAACGGACCCTCCCAGACCATCAAATCCCACCATAATGTCGGCGGGCTTCCGGAAAAGATGCACCTGGAATTGCTGGAACCCCTGCGTTACCTCTTCAAGGATGAAGTGCGCAAAATTGGCAGAGAAATTGGGGTAAGTGAGGAGTTCCTGGAAAGACATCCTTTCCCGGGGCCCGGCCTGGGGATCCGGATCCTGGGCGAGGTTACTTCCGATAAAGTTTCCCTATTGCAGGAAGCCGATGCCATATACACCAATCTGCTGCGGGAAATGAAACTTTACGATCAGGTTTGGCAGGCCGGAGCCATCCTGCTCCCCGTTCAAAGCGTCGGGGTGATGGGGGATGAAAGAACCTATGAATATACCGTGGCCTTAAGGGCAGTGACTTCCACCGATGGAATGACCGCGGACTGGGCCCACCTTCCCTTTGAATTTCTGGCCCGGGCATCTTCCGATATCATCAACCAGGTGCGGGGCATCAACCGGGTGGTCTATGATATCAGCTCCAAACCTCCGGCCACCATTGAATGGGAGTGAATCCCGGATCAAAAGTGCACCATGCGAAAACTTTTGTCGGTTGGACTGACCCTCATTTTCCTTGCCGGAATTGCCGGGTGCTCCCTGTTTCGGCCTTCCAACCGGTCCCGCCCCCAGCCTTCCGGTCCCCCGGTTACCCGGAAATCAGAAGCCGTTCCCAAGGCACCGGAAAAGGCTGCTCCCTTCAATGTAGCGGTATTCGCCACCCGCAAAAGGCTGCCCTCTTACCATGTGGCCGTATTCGCCCCGCTTTATCTCAGCCAGGTCAGCGATCCCGAGGCCCCGGAAAATTTTCCATCCATCGCCCGGACCGCCCTTCCCGGCCTGGAATTCTACGAAGGGATTCAAATCGCGCTGGATACCCTGCGCGCCGAAGGGTACCACCTGGATGTTGATGTATATGACACCAAATCCGAAAAGCCCGGCCTGGAAGAAACCCTGAGGTCCCCATCGATGAGTTCGGTGAACCTGATCCTCGGGTCCGTGAATATGCCCGGATTCAGGCTGCTGAGTTCCTTCGCACGCAGCCACCAGGTTAATTTCATATCCGTTACCTACCCCAATGACGGAGACCTCACCGACGATCCCTTCCTGGTGATCTGCAACAGCACCCTGCGCACCCATTGCGAAGCGATCCACCATTATGTCCAGGAAAATTTCGGGAAAAATAAAAATATCCTGCTTTTCTACCGCAACACGCCCCAGGAAAAACGGAGCGCCGGGTATATCCTGGAGTCCTGGAAGGATGATCCCGGTCCGAAAATACCGATCCATGAAGTGGAATGGATGGATTCCATTTCGACCCGGGACCTCTCCAGCCACCTGGTCCGGGGAAAAAATAATGTCTGCATCGTTTCTTCCCTGAATGAATCTGCCGCCCGGAACATTACTTCCAAACTGGCCTCCCTTGCGGGAGGTTATGAGATTAATGTAATGGGAATGCCCAACTGGGACGGTATCCGGGATTTCTTCGGTCCGGCCTACCGGGGCATTGGCATATTTTATTCCACCCCTTATTACAATGAGAAAAAAGACCGCTACAGCGATTACATCAATGCTTCCTACAGCGAAACCTACAAGGTCAGGCCCACCGACATGGTCTTCAAGGGATTCGAGGCGATGTACTATTTCTGCGGCCTGATGCAGCTGGATGGGATTTATTTCAATCCCTTTCTTAATGATTCCCGGTACCAGACTATCACTCCCTTCGACTTCGAACCGGTATACCACCATCCCGGAAGCCTGACCCCGGATTATTTCGAAAACAAATACCTGTATTTCATCAAGATTTTCGACGGCGCCATCTACAAGGCGGGTTAATCCAGTCCGAACAATCCCTTATTGAGCAGCTGGAGGGTTTCCTTTTTACGGGAACCCGGAATCAGCAGGGAGATATTATGCCGGCTTCCTCCATAGGAGATCATCCGCAGGGGAATCGGCGCGAGCACGGCAAATATCCGGGCCAGAATTTCCGGGGTGGAGGCCACTTCGTTGCCCACGATGCTCACGATGGTCTGATCCGGGTCCTGCTCCACCGTGCCCCAGGGCTCCAGATCCGCAAGGATGCTGCGGAGTTGGGCCGTGTTGTCGATGGTCAGCGATACCGCAACTTCCGAGGTTGTCACCATATCGATCGGAGTCCGGTACTTTTCAAATACCTCGAATATTTTCCGGAGGAACCCATAGGCCAGCAGCATCCTGCCCGACTTGATCCGGATGGCGGTGATCCCGTCCTTGGCCGCAATGGCCTTAACCCCGTCGCCGCTGGGCTGATCTGTGATGAGGGTTCCCCGGGCTTCGGGTTGCAGGGTATTGAGCAGCTTTACCGGCACATTGAAATGCTGGGCAGGCCAGATGGAGGCAGGGTGGAGGATCTTCGCCCCGAAATAGGCCAATTCAGCGGCTTCCTCGAAGGAAAGCTGGTCAATGGGAAGGGTGGTTCCCACCACCCGGGGATCATTGTTATGCATTCCGTCGATATCCGTCCAGATCTGGATCTCAGCAGCATTCAGGGCGGCTCCGATCAGAGAAGCGGTATAGTCGCTTCCGCCTCTTTTGAGGTTGTCGATTTCTCCGCGGGCATTGCGGCAAATATAGCCCTGGGTAATAAAAAGTCTTTCCCCCTTATGCCTGGAAAGCAGCGCGGTGAGCCGGGTACGGATTCCGGGAATCTCCGGTTCCTCAAACTCATCGATCGTCATGAAATCCAGGGCAGGCAACAGGAAGGCCCGGATGCCGGCTTCCTCCAGATAGATGGAGAACAAACGGGTGGAAAGCAGCTCCCCTTGTGCCAGGATATCCTTGTTCAGGGCTTCATTGAAGGAAATACGCAGGATGATGCTGAGGAATTCGAAATGTTCATCAATCACCTCCTGCGCTTTCAGCCGGGCTTCCGCTCCGCTGACCAGCTCCCGGTAAAACTTGCGATAATGCCCTTCCAGCTGGCCGACCAGGGATTTGGCAAGGGATTTATTGCCCTCGGCCATGGCCTGGCCGATCTCTGCCAGGGAATTGGTCGTTCCCGAAAGGGCGGATAACACCACGATCTTGGGTTGTTCATCTGCGGTGATCTGGCGTGCAACACCCTGCATTCTTTCCGGGCTGCCCACCGAAGTCCCTCCGAATTTCATGATTTTCATGCGCGGTTCCTTGTGTTCAAAGTTCAATATGAAATTTTTCACCCAGTTTCCGGAGGTCTTCCATGACCTTTGGTCCCACAGGTATCCCGGATTCCCTGCGGACTTTTTCGGCTTCCCGCTCCGGATCCCCGGGGATCAGGACTCCGACAGCGGGATCCACGGGCTCAGCACCCCGGAACCTGCGGATCCATTGGTCCATATGCCGGGTGAACTCCGAGGCGGGACGGAAACCGTCCACCCGAAGGGCACCGAAAAAATGGCCCAGCCCCAGGCCGACCGGATCGGGAGGAAGGGTCAGGTAAGGGACGAAAGGAGGAGCCCAGGGCCCGTAATTGGCCCCTGAAAGAACTGCGGAAAAAATATCCACGATCGCTCCCAGGGCATAACCCTTATGGCTTCCATGCTCCCTGTCGCCACCCAGCGGGAGCAG
The DNA here is from genome assembly GCA_035531415.1 of Chitinophagaceae bacterium. Classification (GTDB taxonomy): domain Bacteria; phylum Bacteroidota; class Bacteroidia; order Chitinophagales; family Chitinophagaceae; genus JANWKA01. The sequence goes on along the minus strand of DATKSX010000158.1, from coordinate 1,282 downwards.
GGCACCCCCCTGGGTGACCACCAAAGGATCCGTGCTGGATTTGCCGGAACTGTCCTGGACCCAGCCTACCGGGGCCTGCCGGGACTTGCGCTGAAGGATCTCGAGTTTCCCGTTGGCGGCGGTTGTTGTGGCGAAATCCGCCACGAAGGGCGGTTCTTCCCCGGCAGGGATGGCTATTGCAATGGGGTTGGTGCCGAGCAACCTTTCTTTGGAAAAGGTCGGTGCTACCAGCGGGCTTGCATTGGTCATCGCAATCCCGATCATCCCCCTGGAAAGGGCCTTCATGGCATGGAAACCTGCGATCCCGAAATGATTGGAATTGCGCACGCTTACCCAGCCGCTACCGACGGCCTCTGCCTTGTCCATGGCCACTCCCATGGCATAGGGGCCAACGACCAGTCCCAGCCCGGAATCCCCGTCCACAGTAGCTGTGGACGGGGTCTCATGGACCACTTTCAAATGGGGATCGGGATTGATCCTTCCTGCCTCCCAAAGCCGGGCATACCCGCTCAGGCGGGCGATCCCATGAGAATCAATCCCCCGCAGATCGGCGCTGAGCAGGGCTTCGGCGGCCTGCTCTGCATGGGCGGGGCTGCATCCCATAAGGCTCAGGATCTCCCGGGTAAATTCAGCAAGGCGGCAGTAAGGGATCAGGGTATCTTCCATGAGCAGGGGGCTTGAGTCGGGGGCAGGACGGGCTCAGGCCTTGGCGGGAGGACCTCCAAAGTTCATGGGGATGGAAACCGGTTCCTGGTCCTGGATGGAGCCATGAATGGATTCGTATTTCTTCACATTATCCACCACAGCCTTCATGAACCTTTTGGCATGCTGCGGGGTAAGAATGATCCGGGATTTCACTTTTGCTTTGGGGATACCAGGCATCACGCTGATGAAATCCACCACAAATTCAGCATTGGAATGGGTGATGATGGCCAGGTTGGAATAAATACCTTCCGCCATTTCTTCACTCAGTTCTATATTCAATTGATTTTGTGCAGATTGCGGGTTGTCCATGATCCGGAATTTAAGGCCACAAAAATAGGAAACTAATCCGGGATTGGATTTCCTTTTTCCCGGTCAGTTTACAGGCAGGGTCCGGGCAATTCCCGGACCCTTCTGGATGGAACGGATCAATGGCTCTTATTGCTCGACAATCAGGATCGCTCCCTCATTCAGGTTGGTTGCAACCACAACCCCGCTGGGGGCGCTGGCTATCTTCAGGGGCAGGATATAGCTTTGGGTCGTATCCAGCATGGAGGTATTAATTGTTGGTAATATCCGC
>DATKSX010000157.1:0-5289 GCA_035531415.1 Chitinophagaceae bacterium | reverse complement strand
CTGGTGGATGTTTCCAATGGCAGATTGCGGTACCGAAAGGAAAACGGGGACGGGACTGCGACCTTCGACTGGTTTGTATCCTGTCCCATCAATAATTACGACATCACCATCAACGTGGGTAAATATGTCCATTTCGGGGACGTATATGAGGGACTTAAGGGTCCCCTGACCCTGGATTATTGGGTTATGCCTTATAATCTGGACAAGGCCAAATCCGAATTTGAACAAGTCAAGTCCATGCTGAAATGCTATGAATACTGGTTCGGCCCCTACCCTTTCTACCAGGACGGCTATAAACTCGTGGAATCCCATCACCTGGGAATGGAACATCAGACCTGCGTGGCTTATGGCAACCATTACCAGAACGGATACCTAGGCCGGGACCTCTCACACACGGGATGGGGCCTTAAATGGGATTTTATCATTGTCCATGAATCTGCCCACGAATGGTGGGGCAACAGCATCACCTCAAAGGACCTGGCAGACATGTGGGTCCATGAAAGCTTTGCCAATTATGCAGAATCCCTTTACACCGAATGTCAATATGGAAAAAAAGCAGGAGAGGAATATGTGATCGGAACCAGGCGTAATATCGTCAATGACCGGCCGATCGTAGGAAAATTCAATGTGAACAATGAAGGTTCGGGCGACATGTATTACAAGGGAGGTAATATGCTCAATACGATCCGCGCAGTAATCCACAACGATTCCCTATGGAGGCGGATCCTGACCGGAGCCAACAGGAGATTCTGGCATCAGACGATTACCGGCAAACAGCTGGAGGCATATTTCAGCCTGATGGCCCGAATGGATCTCAGTAAGATTTTCAGCCAGTACCTGGAGACCACCCAGGTTCCACAACTTCAGTACCGGATTCAGGGAAATAGGGTTTCCTACCGATGGGCAAATGTGGTACCAGGGTTTTCGATGCCAATACAGGCCACGCTTTCTGACAGTACCTATTCCTTCATCCACCCATCTCAGACCTGGAAATCATCTCCTTTCCGCCCTTCGGGTCAGGGGGTATTCCGGGTGGATGACAACTATTATATCCAAATAAAAAAGGTGGGGGATTAGGGAGTCAGGCCATTTCCAGGCTGGAAAAAAAGAAGCTGCATTCCAGTTGGGCATTTTCATCACTATCCGATCCATGAATGGCGTTACGGCCCAGGGATTCAGCAAAACGTTTGCGGATCGTTCCCTCCGCCGCTTTGGCCGGATCCGTTGCTCCAATAAGGGTGCGGAATGCTTCCACGGCATCCTCCCGTTCCAGGATCGCAGCCACGACTGGTCCGCTGGACATGAAGTCTACCAGGTCCCCGTAAAATGCCCGGGCTTTATGGATGGCATAAAAATCCCCGGCTTTTTCCCGGGAAAGGTTCGTCATTTTCAGGGCCCTGATCCGGAAACCACCGGCGCAAATCTGATCCAGGATGGCCCCGGTAAAGCCATTGGCAACTGCATCTGGCTTGATCATGGTGAAGGTCATACGGGACATAATGATGGAGAAATATTTTCCGGTGCGCAAAGGTATCAACTTAATTCAAAACCTGGAAAATTATTTGATGGAAAGGGATAAATGATTGAACTTCGCAGCTTCTTTTGTCCGGAATGAGGCCTGTAGAAGACATCAAAGAATTATTGGAAGTTCCCAAAAAGGTCCTCATCACCATGCATCAGAAACCTGATGCAGATGCCATGGGGTCTTCCCTGGCCTTGTATAATTTCCTAATCCTGAAAGGTCACCAGGTTTTGGTTATCTCCCCCACGAATTTCCCTTCCTTCCTGAACTGGATGCCCGGTTGCGGCCGGGTGCTGGATTTTGAATCCTCAAAGGATAAAGGGATCAGCCTGATGAAAGAGACCGAAATCCTGTTCTGTCTGGACTTCAACGCCCTTTATCGGACAAAGGGACTAGCCCCTCATTTGGAAAAACTGAAATGCCCGAAGGTCCTGATAGATCACCATCCCTCCCCGGAAAAAGTCTTCGATTACGGGATCAGCGACCCGGAGGCCAGTTCCTCCGCCCAGCTGGTCTATGAATTCATTTACCGGATTGGGGGAGAATCGCTGATCAATGAAGCAATCGCCCAATGCCTTTATGCCGGAAGCATGACCGATACCGGGTCTTTCCGTTTCGCGAGCACATCCTCCGGAGTGCACCGCATGATAGCGGACCTGATGGACCGGGGATTAAAGCATGAACCGATCCACCAGGCCATTTATGATAATTACCTGGAAAACCGGCTGAGATTTTTTGGCAACGCCCTGCTGAACCGCATGGAAGTCTTTTATGAATTCAACACAGTCCTCATCGCCATCCCTTTTTCCGATGTGAGGCGGTGGGACCTGCAGGCAGGCGATACGGAAGGGCTGGTGAACCTGCCCTTTTCCATCCAGGGAATCAGGTTCTCCACGCTGATAATAGATTATGACTCCGAAGTGAAGCTTTCCTTCCGGTCCAAGGGTAATTTCGACGTGAACCTTTTTGCCCGGAAATATTTCAAGGGAGGAGGCCACATCAACGCTTCCGGGGGCCGGTCTGGCGATAACCTGGAAAAAACAGTGGCCCTTTTTCGCAATGCCCTGGAAGAAAACCGAAAATTGCTTGAATAATCCTAATTTCAAAACTAATATGCAATCCATGAGAATTTCGTTGATGATTACTTTAGCCGCCTTAACCGGCCTGGCTGCATGCCATAGATCGGACTACAAGACCCTCCCCAGCGGGCTGAAGTATAAGATCTTCGATCCCCATACCGGCCCAAAGGCCAAAACAGGGGATTTCCTGAAATTACAGATCCGGACCACAGTAGGAGACACCGTACTCATCGATACCCATTCCGTTGGACCTCGGGAGATTCCGATGCAAAAGGGAGCAGGAAGATATGATGTGATGGAAGGGCTGGCTCTTCTTTCCGCCGGCGACAGCGCAGTGTTCCTGATTCCCGCAGATTCCGTAATGAAAGGCCCACAGCGTCCCCCCTTCGTCAAGAAGGGCGATACGATCTCAGTCCACGTGAAGGTATTGGCGATACAGACGGCGGAGGAACGTACCCGGGAGCAGGACCAGGATGTCGCCAACCAGCTCAGCAAAGATGATTCCCAGATCGAAGCCTACCTGAATGCCCATCATCTCACCGCAATGCCCACTAAGGCGGGGGAATACATTGTTGTGGAGAAAAAGGGTACAGGACCCAATCCCAAAGCCGGACAGATCGTTTCCATCAATTACACCGGTAAAACCCTGGATGGAAGGGTCTTTGATTCCAACATGGATACAGCTTTCCATCATGTAGGCCAGCCTCTGACCTTCCCGGTCGGAATCGGTGAGATGATTCGGGGAATGGACGATGCCGTATTAATGCTGAATAAGGGAACCAAGGCATCCCTGTTCATTCCCTCCAGCCTGGGATACGGCCCCCAGGGCCCTCCCCTGATCGGCGATAATGCTATCCTGGTTTTCGAAATTGAAGTTCTGGATATCAAGGATGCCCCCAAAACAAACGGGGCAGGTGGCGCCAAAGCTCCTTCCCTGAGGTAAATTCCAACTCCTGGATTTTCAGTGTGATGCGGCCGGCCTTCCGGCCGCATCTTTTTATTCCAAACCCCTTACCCTGAATCCCCATCCGAGATTTACCGTTGCCTCTTCTGGTTCCTATCTTTTACTGGTGACTTTGATCCGGAATAGATCCGTGAGGCGGCCCGCTATTGGTCTGAAGGATGGACTCCGCTGGGATGGCGGTCCATCTGGACCGCTCCAACATCAACGGATTTCCCATCCATCCGCTCATGCCCGTTGAAGTCCTGGGTGATGCCGAATGAGGCTACGTTTGCCCCCGCACTGACGGCAGGGGATCCGGTCATCGGAGCGTATTGATCATCCAATTTGGCCCATTTGGGGTCCAAATGGATGAGGTTGTGGGAAAGCCGGTGGCCTGCACCGAAGAAAAAGGGTTCCTTGCAGGCCAGGATCAGGTTGTTGTATATGAGGTTGTCACCCGAAATCGTCCCGCCCTGATTCTGGATCCGGACGGCATTTCTTCCTGCCCCGATGATCGTATTATTCACGAGGTCCACCCGGAGGGGTTTGTACTCCGGGGAAGGGCGGTCATCGATAAAGACCGCATCTTCCCCATCCTGGGAAGTGTGCACCAGAATGTTGTTGTATACCAGGATCTTCCCGGTTCCCAGGATCTGGATTCCGCTGCCGGTGCCCTCTTCCACGAGATTATCGTGGCAGGTCCCGTTCACCAGACCTCCCATGATGATTCCTTCCTGGAACCACGCTTTGGATCTTAACCCGTAATGTTCCACGAAGTTATGGCTGATCTCCACCCCGGATGGAGCATCTGAAACCTCTATTGCGGACCCTCCCAGGCTGTCCAGCCTACACTGGTATATGCGCAGCCCATAAATCTTCTGGGGATTCACGGTCTTCTTTTCTCCCCCGCAGGAAAGGGTAACCGTGGCCCCGGGATATCCCACCAGGAATCCAAAATCCACGATCCGGTGGATATAGAGGTCATGGAACGAGATATTATGAAAATTATGGCTTTCTTCCCAGGTGGAGGGACGACAGTCCGGATCATTTTTGACCAGGATGCCCGTTTGCATCTTGGAGATCTCCACATGGTCGATTTCCGCGTCAGAACTGTTGCCTCCGATCCCGATGCCCACATTATCATAAACCCGGGGAAGGGGGTTAGTAACCCGGATCCCAAATTGGCGGGTACTGTCCCCGGTGCCCGTGATATGGAAAAAGCTGCAATCCGTAATGGAAACCGCAAATTGTCCGGACCCGATATTGACCTGCCCACCGCAATTGATGAAGACCACCGGATGATTCGCGTCCCCGTGAATATTGGTGATTCTGAGGCTTCGGTAGTTGCCAGCCGAAAGGCATACCGTATCTCCGGGATTTACCGGGATCTGGAGCCCGTTTATGAAGCCCACACCATCACTGGATCGGCGGACAAAATGCTGGCAATGGCAACGTTGCCCAAATGCAGTCCAGCTGAAAAAAACAAGGAAAATGCAGCCGAAGGTTTTGAGCATAAGGAAGAGGTTCGAAGCACAAAATAAGAAAAACCCAAGTCAAATGGGTCAGGAGATGACAATATCCTCAAATCCCCGTTCGGCCACGATTTTGATCGTGCCTACTGCGAAATTACGCGGGTTGAGGCGATGGGTTTTGCCGTCGATGCTATACTCGGAGGGCTTGAAGGGGATTCCGTGGAAGATGATCCGGTATCTCCTGTAAGAGGCGTCAAAATTTCCGAGGAACTT
>DATKSX010000156.1:0-5993 GCA_035531415.1 Chitinophagaceae bacterium | reverse complement strand
CCTGAAAGTATAGGTGGAGGAGGCGTAGATCGGAGTGAGATGGGAGGAATAGCCATCGGGGATCTCGCCCCCATGGATACAGGTCGAACTGAATCCCCTGGAAGAAAAACTGGTATCCTCAATCATAAAGAGGTTGGATTGTGCGGGTGAAAAGGGTATTTTTCCGGGACCAAATTACTAGGAATTGATGAAAGAACTGCTCCTGGACCTCGCCGCGTATCATTACTGGGCAAATCAGCGCCTGCTGAACCTCTCGGGCACCCTGACCGATGAACAGCTGGACCGGCCAACCCGAAGCAGCTTTTCCTCCCTTCGGGGGACCTGGTACCACCTTTGGGATGCGGAGGCCATCTGGATGCAAAGGCTTCAGCTCGCCGACCATGTGATGCTTCCCAGCAAGGGATTTTCCGGTTCCTTCCAGGAGTTTATCCCCGCGTACCTGCAGGCAAACCAAACCACCGAATCCTTTGTTGCACGGCAGTCGGAACCTGGATTGTCCCATGTTGTAGAATATTATAATTCCAGAAAGGAACATTTCAAAAGTCCGGTGTATCAATGCCTGATCCAGGTCTTCAATCACGGATCCTATCACCGGGGGCAGGCCGTGACCATTTTGAGGGAGCTTGGTCAGGAACGGATCCCGGGGACAGATTATATTGGTTTCAAGCGGAGAAAGAAATAGATTTCCAGGCTCAGGCACCTCTTTGACGGGGATGGACCGCCCGATTTAACAGATTTTTGACGGGATCCGGGCCAAACTGGCCCGGGACCCCGGAGAACTCCCTTATCTTTATCTTTATACCGCCAGATTTCTTCGACCATGGTCTTCAAAGACGTTTTTTTCTTATCCTTTAGGGCAGTTAAAGGAAACAAGCTCAGATCCGGCCTGACCATTCTGATTATCGCCTTTGGGATCATGGCGCTGGTTTGGATTCTCACCGCCATTGCGAGCATCAAAACTTCCATTTTCAACAATTTCGCCTCCATGGGAGCCAACGGGTTCACCATCCACAACCAGAGCTGGCAATTCCGGTTCGGGGGCGGCGGAAACGATATCCAGGAAGGGAATAAAAATGAAAAGAAAAAGGTAAAGACTTCTGACCAGAACCTGCCCATCACCTATGAGCAGGCCGTCGCGTTCAAGGAGAAATTTAATTTTCCAGCACTCGTGGGCATTTCCATAACGGGCTCCGGCACTGCCACGGCCACCCATGGTGGGCTCAAGACCAATCCCAATGTGCGGGTCATCGGAGGAGATGAAAATTACCTGAAGATCAATGGATACGGACTTGACCTGGGAAGGGATTTCAATGCCCTGGATATCCAAAGCGGTAGGGATGTGGCCATCATCGGCAATGACCTTGTCAAAAGACTGTTCGCGGGTAAGGATGCGTCAGCGATAAATAACGAGATCCTGGTGGGCACCGTGCGCTACCGGGTGATTGGCATCCTGACCACAAAGGGAAATACTGGAATGTTCAGCGCGGACAATGTGGTGATCACTACCGTAAACAATGTCCGCAGGGTTTTCACCATGGACAGCCCGAGCTTCCAGCTTGCCGTGTATGCTAATGATATGACCCTGGTCGATCCTGCCGTGAGCCAGGCCACCGGAATTTTCCGGATCATCCGCAAGCTTCAGTTGAACGAGCAGGATAATTTCGAGATCACCAAAAGCGACAGTCTCGCCAGCATGCTCGCGGGAAGCCTGAATATGGTCAATTATGCCGCCATTGCAATTGCCATCATTACCCTGGTGGGATCCCTGATTGGACTCATGAACATGATGCTGGTTGCCGTTGCCGAAAGGACCAGGGAAATCGGGGTGAACAAGGCACTGGGGGCAACCAAATCCGTGATAGCCAGGCAGTTCATCATGGAATCCATCATCATCAGTGTCCTGGGGGGCCTGGTAGGGATCATCCTGGGAGTGCTGCTCGGCAACCTGGTGTCCCTGCTCATAAATTCCTCGTTTGTAGTTCCCTGGTTCTGGGTATGCGTGGCCATTATTACCTGCACCCTGGTGGGGCTTGCTTCCGGTTTATATCCGGCCATGAAGGCGGCCCGCCTGGATCCGATCGTGGCCCTCCGCTATGAATAAGTCCTTCCTTTAACCCAGATTCCGGGTTGCCTCAGGATCGTAACGGACAAAAATGCTCAGGTAGATTACTCTGGAAAGCCTCATGAGCCAAGGTTGCAAAATAACAAGAATCACCGCGTTGACTCCTAGGTACCACAGGATGCTGCTGTTCCTCCAGGTAATGCCAATGAGGATCCAAAACCAACCCAGGTTCACAGCGGATATGCCTACCGAAAGGACATAACTGACATAGCCGGTCCCATACCAGAAGCCGGGTTCAAGCTCTGTTCTTTGCCCGCAGACCGGGCAGAACTTATGCATGTCCAGCACTTTTTTGAGCTGGAAAGGATTTTTTTGAGTGAACAGGTATCCTTTCCTGCAACGGGGACATTTTAGGGAGAGGATGCTAAGTATCCTGCTGGGAGTAGCCATGGTGAAAACGCGAAAGTAGGGAATTCAAAATAAGGGTGATTCTGCGAATTACATGAATAATAATATGATGATGGTAAAAAAGCCCTGTGGACAGAAAGTTAAAAATGGTATGATTGATGCGTATTCAAATCATGGTTGGGCTTCAGTTTACCTAACTTTTCAATCTTTTTGGATTCTTGAAACGGGTGCTATATTTGTGCTGTATGTATTAAAGGCGAATGTTTTTAAATGTTAGAACCTGAAAAAGGAAATACTTAAAATAAAACTCGTGAGACACCTTTTTATATTCTATGTTTTAATTTCACTACCCCTGGGGTTGTTATATTTTGGAATGAGGTTCCATTGGTTACCAGATTTATGGTTTGGAATTAGTTTATTAATATATTGTTTTATTTATCATCCATTAATTTCCGGATTAAGATTATTAAAATGCAATAAAATTAAAAGTTCCGAAATATGGCTAAGTTTTATTCCAGCATGGAATTGGAAATATTTTAATTTCTTGTTCTTTAATCTCTAAAGACAAATTCCAGATGCTTTGGGACAATGAATTTTTGTAACATTATTCTTAAAGGTTGATTTCGGAGGGAAATAACGTTGCCTTTCTGAGTTGCCAAAATAGTTACCGATTTCACCTCTTGGGCATTCCCCCTAAAATGTAGTGAAACCATTTTTTTACTTTTTCAAATTATCAGCAGTTAGTTCTGGTCAAGCACTTTTTTGACCTGGAAAGGATTTTTTGAGTGAACAGGTACCCTTTCCTGCAACGGGGACATTTTAGGGAGAGGATGCTTAGCATCCTGCTGGGAGTAGCCATGGTGAAAACGCGATAGTAGGGAATTCAAAATAAGGGGAGTACTATACTCTGCCGGGCTTGGTCAGTTCGATTTATTCCCTGATCCCGGAATCTTGATGCCGGGATGGAATTCCAGGTTGCCCGCAGCGATCCGGTCCAGAATCTCCTTTTTCCCGGAACGGTCTTGCGCAGAAGTAAGCAGATGATCCGGCAGGACCTCCCAGGAGGCTTCCATCTTCTGGAGAAAGGCATTCACATGAGCCTTAAGCTTCAGGGGCCTGACCTTATCGGTCTTGGTGAACAGGATGAGGAAAGGAATTTTCCAGGCTCCCAGGCGGTTCATGAATTCCAGGTCGATCTGCTGCGGTTCCAGCCTGGCATCCACCAGGGCGAAAACCTGTACCAGGTTGGGTCTCCCGCAAAGGTAGAGGCGGATCATTTCTTCCCATTTTTTCCGCTCTGAAGCCGAAACCTTCGCATAACCATAACCGGGCAAATCGGCCAGGTACCAGCTGTCGTTAACCAGGTAATGGTTGATGGTCCGGGTCTTCCCGGGAGTTCCGCTTGTCCTTGCCAGGTTATGCTTTCCGGTAAGCATATTGATCAGGGAGGATTTTCCCACATTGGACCTGCCGATGAAAGCATATTCCGGAAAGTTGCCTCCAGGGCAGGCTTTCCAGTCGACTTCGCTGGACAGGTACTCGGCTTTGGTGATGATCATGGGTTTTCCTTCTAATGCCTTTCTGACTACCTTTGTCTTCATGGATCAAACTGCAGCTCTGGATCAGGTCAAACCATACCGGGATTCGAAATTAAGCAAGAAAGAGCAGGTGACAGGGATGTTTGACCATATCGCGTTTCGATATGACCTGATGAACCACCTGCTTTCCCTGGGAATCGACCGGATCTGGCGCCGCAGGGCAATCGCCCTGCTGCGCGCGTTCCACCCCAGAACCTTGCTGGACGTGGCCACCGGGACCGGGGACCTGGCAATTGCCGCGTCCCGGACCCTGGGTTGTGAGAAAATCGTCGGGATCGACCTTTCCCGGGCAATGTTGGCCATTGCCCAAAAAAAGGTTGATGAGGCGGCCCCTGAAGGGGTAATCAGCCTCGAGGCCGGGGACGGGGAGGCAATAAATTTTCCCGATGGTTCGTTTGATGCGGTGACCGTTGGGTTCGGGCTGCGGAATTTCGAAAACCTGGAAAAGGGGCTCCGGGAGATGGCCCGGGTCCTGCGGAAGGGAGGGAAACTCGTCATCCTGGAGTTTTCACCCGTAGAGCAATTCCCGGTAAAGCAATTGTTTCATTTTTATTTTCACCGGGTCACGCCAAGGGTCGGTAAATGGGTTTCCAGGGATTCATCGGCCTATGGATATCTTCCCGAATCTGTGAGGGCATTTCCCCCGGCTGGGGAAATGGTTCAGATCTTAAACCGTTCAGGATTTCATTCGGCTTCATGCAAGAAAATGACTTTCGGCATCTGCTCCATCTTCGTCGCATCCCGATAGGGTTACTGGCCGTCTTTTGCCTGCTGCCATTGCTTGGGCAGGCACAATGGAACCAGACGGACCACGATACCAAGAAATATTATTTCGGGATCACCCTGGCCTACAACCAAGCCCATTTCCATGTCGACCAATCCAGCTATTTCCTCAAGCAGGATACCGTGCTTGGAGTACAACCTACCTATTCATCGGGTTTCGATCTGGGCCTTCTGGGTAACCTTCGTTTGAACAATCGTTTTGACCTCCGGATAAACCCTTCCCTCATCTTTGCCGAAAAGAACCTCCAGTATCTGGTCAATCAGGATTCCTCCAAGAGTAATGTTTATCAGAACATCGAATCAGTCATTGTGAGCCTTCCCCTTCAGGTCAAATTCAAATCGGACCGGATCAATGATTTCAGGGTATATGCGATCGCGGGAATGAAAATGGATTACGACCTTTCTTCTAACTCGAGGGCAAAGCGTGGAGAAAACCTGATCATGATCCATTCCCTGGATTGGGGGTACGAGGCAGGAATCGGATTTGAGTTCTACCTTCCCAGCTTCATATTCTCCCCGGAGATCAAGATCAGCAATGGCCTGGGTAACCTGCTGATTGGAAACCATGGATTTGTTTACTCCAATGTGGTCCAGAGACTGACCTCCAGGATGGTCATTCTGTCCATACACCTGGAAGGCTGATATAGAACATTGAAATTCATATTATCCGAAGTCCACGATTTTTTCTCCAGATTACGATTTGCCAGTATGCCTGCTGCGGGATGATCCCGGTCATTTGGCCTCCAATTGGGTCAGGGCACCGGGATCAGTAATCGAACTCTCTTCTGGCGATATTCCAGTGAATTCCCAGGGAAAGGAACCTGGTCAGGCGGTTATTCACTCCTGAGAAATATTCCCCTCCCTCCAACCGGTCCAACAGGTAAAAGTCCAGGAAGAAGTTATCCTTAAGCTCATAGGAAACCAGGAGACTGAAGGAACCGACTTTTGCAGCGAGGCCCTGACCAATGTAGTTTCCATATTGGTTGGGTATATTATTGAGGTAATCCACCAGGATATTGCCTCCGAAATTGCTGTTGCCGTCCAGGGAGTCCATGCCCTGGTCGTAGTAGATCAGTTTCCCGGTCAGGTACAACCTTTTATACTGGTACCGGGCGATTCCGATGTATTCCCGGAAATTGGCC
>DATKSX010000155.1:0-9967 GCA_035531415.1 Chitinophagaceae bacterium | reverse complement strand
ACTGCGGTTGATTCCACCGGCAAAAGGGTATTTCTTAAGCCCCTCAGCACCGAAGGGGAGGGGTTACCGCAATTCCCGGCACAATCCTCCTATTCCCTGATCCAGGTGGCCATTCCCATCGGAGGGGGTTTGCGCTACAATGCCACCAGTAATTTGACCATCGGGGTGGAGGTAGGCCTCCGGGTCTGTTTTACGGATTACCTGGATGATGCCAGCACCCTCTATGTGGACCCCAATATCTTGTTGGCTCAAAAGGGGCCCGAAGCCGTGGAAATGGCTTTTCGGACCAATGAACTGCCCGGATACAAGGGAACGCCATATCCTGCACCTGGAACCAAAAGAGCATCCTCCCTTTATAAGGATTATTATTATTTCTCCCAGATCATGATTTCCTACCGGTTGTTTTCTTCCAAATCCCATGAGCCCAGGGACCATGGGATGGGCCTGGGCAAGGCGGAACGCTCGGTTCAGTGCCCGCCCAACCCGAAGAAGAAATAAGCCGGATCCCCGGGCTCTTCAGAAGTAAACCTTTGCAGAAAACGACCCTACTGAACCTTGGGTTTCTCCCGTATTTTTGAGGAAAGCCCGGAGATGGCATACAGAGACCTTCAACATTTCATCCAGACCCTGGAACAGGCCGGGGAACTGGTGCGCATCTCTGCTTACGTGGATCCAAGGCTGGAAATCGCTGAGGTCACCGACCGGATCAGCAAATCCCGAAATCAAAACAAAGCCCTTCTTTTTGAAAACACCGGGACTCCCTTCCCCCTGCTGATCAACAGCCTGGGCAGCCGGACCAGGATGGGCATCGCCCTGGGGGTCCGGGATCTCGATGAGATCGCCCGTGAAATCGAGGGTCTCTTCGCCCAGATCACTTCCCCTAAGGAAAAGGTCCTGGACAAGCTTTCCATGCTTCCCTTACTCGCTAAATTTTCTTCCTGGATGCCCCGGGTGATCGGGGGCCGGGGCAAATGCCAGGAGGTGGTCATGGCCTCCCCGGACCTGTACCATTTCCCGGTGATGACCTGCTGGCCCCGGGACGGGGGCCCCTTCATCACGCTCCCGGTGATCCATACCCGGGATCCCCAAACCGGGATCCGAAATGTCGGCATGTACCGGATGCAGGTCTTCTCGGGAACCCTCACCGGAATGCACTGGCACCGGCATAAGGTTTCCGCAAGGCATTTCGAGGCCTATAAGGAGGCCGGCAGACGCATGCCGGTAGCGGTATCGCTGGGGGGGGACCCGGTCTATACCTATGCGGCAACCGCACCGCTTCCGGAAAATGTGGACGAGTATATGCTCGCCGGATTCCTGCGCAAGAAAAAGGTTGAACTGGTCCGCTGCATCAGCCAACCGGAAATAGAGGTCCCTGCTGACGCCGATATTGTAATCGAGGGCTATGTGGACCCCGCGGAGGAATTGATCTGGGAAGGGCCGTTCGGGGACCATACGGGTTATTATTCCCTGCCTGATTGGTATCCCCGTTTTCATGTGACGGCAATCACCCATCGCAGGGATGCGGTTTACCCTTCCACCATTGTCGGTATCCCCCCGCAGGAGGATGCCTGGATCGGAAAAGCGACAGAACGAATCTTTATTGCTCCCATTAAGATGACCCTCGTTCCGGAACTGACCGACCTGGAAATGCCGGTGGAAGGGGTATTCCATAACCTGGTTATCGCCCAGATCCGGAAAACCTATCCAGGCCAGGTCCAGAAGGTGATGAACGTGATGTGGGGAGCCGGACAAATGATGTTCAACAAGATCCTCGTGCTGGCAGGACATGGTGCCCCGATCCGGGATTATACCGCACTCGCCCGGGAAGTCCTGGCGCAGATCGATCCGGCAGTGGATATCTATTTCAGCCAGGGTCCAATGGATGTCCTGGACCATTCCTGCTCCAGGCTGGGATTCGGTGGGAAGATGTGCGTGGACGGGACCCCGAAGTCGGCCCAGGAACCCGGGCATCGGGGCTTTCCAGGGATTGCGGTGGTAGATGGACCACAGCTGATGCGGGAATTCCCGGAGATCACCGGGATCAATCTCAGTTTGCTTCCCCTGGAAATTCCCTGCATCCTGGTCTCGGTCCGAAAAACCAGACCCGGTCAGGTCGCCGCCCTGCACCAGGCTTTGTTCCGCAGGCCGGAACTTCGGGAAGTCAAAGTTGCCCTTTACGCGGAACACACGGTGGACATCAGCGATATCCCCGGTTCCTTATGGAGGATCTGCAATAACCTGGATCCCCAAAGGGACCATCACTTGGAAGACCATCACCTGGGGTTGGATGGCACGCGTAAAACCAGGGAGCTGGACGGATTCACCAGGGATTGGCCCAATATCATCGCTGCTGATGAGGCAACCATCCTTGCGGTGGATGCCAAATGGGATGACCTGGGGTTGGGCCCGATGATTCCTTCTCCTTCCCTGCATTACCGGGCCCAGCAATATGGGGAAGAAGCGGCGGTTCCACAGTAAAGGCTATCATCCTGCTTTCCCGGGGCTTTTTCCTTCCGGCTGAGCCATCCGGTTCAGGATCGAGGTCGAGGATAATCCCTCCACCAGAGGGATAAGTTGTACGCTGCCTCCATGGGCCAGGACCGTTTCGGCTCCTGCAATTTCATCGATCCGGTAATCATTTCCCTTAACCAGCACATCGGGGAGAATCGCGCCAATGAGCAGGGCAGGGTCTTGCTCCCCGAAAATGGTCACTGCATCCACAAATTCCATGGATGCCAGGGTTAGGGCCCGGTCCAGGGCCGCGTTAAGGGGCCTCCCGGGACCTTTCAGGAGGGCAACGGAGGCATCGCTGTTGAGGCCGACAACCAGGATCTGGCCGAAACCTGCAGCTTTAAGGAGCAATTCGATATGCCCCCGGTGCAGCAGGTCAAAACACCCGTTGGTGAACACCACCCTTTTGCCGGTGAGCCGCCAGGAAAGTAATCTTCTTTTAAGGTCTTCCAGAGAGAGGATCTTCGAGCGAATGAGCTGGAGTTTGTCCATGGGCAGGACGATTAATGATTGGAAGTAAAACTAAGGAAATAAAGCCGAGGACCACCACCAGCAGGGTTTGCGCCAGCCAGATGATCCAGCCCAGGGCATATGCGATCCCCACCCCGACCCCGTAAAGGGTAAGGGTTCGTTGAACCAGGAGCTGGTATGCCCCAATCCCCCCCTGGGTCAGGATCATGCCGATGCTGCCGAAAGCGAGTACCGAAAGGGCCGCCCCAATGCCGAGGTGGCTGGTCGTTTTCAGGCAGAAGAACCCGATATAGACCATCAGGAAATAGAGCATCCAAAGCAGAACGGTATAGATGAGGAACCAGGTCTTATGCCGCATCCTGCGCAGGGAATCCAGGCCATCCAGCACTTCTATGACCAGGAGCCTGAAACGAACCCAGGCCATGGTGTGGCGGAGCCTGGAAAACCCCCAACGCAACAAAAAGAATAGGATCAGCAGGGAAACTCCAAGTACGACGGGAAACTTCCAGCCGGAAAGGACTTCCCATTTGGGGCCCTGGAGGATATCCCGGTAAAAAAAGTTACCGACCAGGCCCAGCTGAAGCAGGATGGTGGCCGTTACGACCAGGGCCAGGCTGATCAGGTCCACCGACCGTTCAGCTATCATGGTGCCGATCACCTTGGTCACCGGGATCTTTTCATACCGGGCAACCACTGCGCAGCGCGTGATTTCCCCGAGCCTGGGCAACGCCAGATTGGCCAGGTATCCCGTCATCACGGCACAGAAAATGTTGAACAGGGAAGGGTTAAAATCCAGGGGGCGAAGCAAAAGCCTCCAGCGCAGGGACCGGACCAGGTGACTGGCCGCTCCGGCCACCAGGGCAGGGATCAGGACCCGGTAATCGGCGATCCGGAAGGTCTGGTCGATCTGTTTTCTCTGGGCTTGGTCCAGGTGGTGTACGGCCAGCCAAATCAACAGGATGCCCAGCCCAAGAAACAGGACGAACTTCAGGAGGTTCCTGACCGGGCTGGACATAGGAGCGGTTATGGATCAGATCCGATTCCCTTCCCTGGGGAATATGGCTACAGGTTGGTAGGACCGGGCTTCTTCCGGGGACATCAGGGCATAGGAGATGATGATTACCGTATCGCCCACGACCCCCTTGCGGGCTGCAGGCCCATTGAGACAAATCATGCCTGAAGCCCTGGGACCCGGGATAACATAAGTCTCAAGGCGCGTGCCATTATTCAGGTTTACAACCTGGACCTTCTCATTTTCAATAAGTTGAGCCGCTTCCATCAGATCCTGGTCTATCGTTATGCTTCCCATATAGTTCAGGTTCGCCTCGGTGATTTGTACCCGGTGGATTTTGGATTTTAGGACGTGGAGGAGCATCGGGGTGCAAAGGTAGGACATTCGTCCATTTCGATCGGACTACCCGGCGATCACGTTGTCAATCAGCCGGATGCCGCCGATCTTTCCGGCGGCCAGAATGACCATGGGGGAGCCCAGGAAACGGGGAAGGGGTTCCAGGTTTTCCCGGTCGGCAAGTTCCAGGTAATCGACCTGGAACCCTGCGGCCTGCAGCCGTTGCACCGCCCGGTTTCGGATCTGGGTGAAGGACAGTCTTCTGACCCGGTCCCTGGCCCAGCAAAGCGCCTCATAGAGCTGGGGGGCTTTGCTGCGGGAGCCGGGATCCAGCAGGAGGTTGCGGCTGCTTAGGGCAAGCCCGTCCGGCTCCCGCAGGGTGGGGCATTGGATGAATTCTAGTGAAATTTGCAACCAGGATAATAACTTTTTGATTACCAGGCATTGCTGGTAGTCCTTTTGCCCCATGAACAAAGATCCGGGCCGAACGATTTCCAGCAATCTTTCCATAACCCGGGCAACGCCCTGGAAATGGCCGGGCCGGTACTTCCCTTCCAGGATATGGTCCAGCCGGCCCAGGGGATAATCCAATTCCGGCCTGATCCCGTCAGGATATATTTCCTGGGTACTGGGGTGAAAGGCAAAGGCAACCCCTTCCCGCTCCAGCAGGGCAAGGTCCTGGTCCAGGGAGACGGGGTATCTCCTGAAATCCTCAGGATCATTGAATTGAGCAGGGTTCACGAAAATGCTGCAAACCACCGGGTGATGGGTTTCACGGGCCCTGCGGACCAGGGCCAGATGGCCCTCATGGAGGGCTCCCATGGTAGGGACAAAGGCCAGGGGTTGACCCCCGTTGCGGATCGGGTCAAGGGCACTTCGGGCCTCGGATACCGTATTGATTAGGAGCATATTGGAGGTTGCTGTATGCGGGGCATTCCCGTCGGCCCAATATTCGGGAAATAATTCATAATTTTGCAAACCAATTTAGTGGTTCGCTCCCATAACATTTCGTAATGCCTCCAAAGAAAAGAATTCTTTTTATCACCCAGCAGATGGCCCCGTATCTGGAACTGAGTGAATATGCGGGTATTGCCAATAAACTGGCGGTCCGCTCCAATGAAACCGGCCTGGAGGTTCGGGTGATCATGCCCAAATTCGGGACCATCAACGAGCGGCGCCACCGGCTTCATGAAGTGGTCCGTCTTTCCGGCATCAATATTATCATCGATAACGACGATTACCCCCTGATCATTAAGGTTGCTTCCTTGCCCACTGCCAGGCTCCAGGTGTATTTTCTGGACAATGAAGACTATTTCAAACGCAAGTCGGTCTTCAATGACGAGGCCGGGAACTTTTACGAGGATAATCCCAACCGGGCGGTATTTTTCTGCAAGGGCGCCCTGGAAACCGTCAAGAAGTTCGGATGGCCTCCCGATATCATCCATTGCAGCGGTTGGATGACTGCCCTGGTACCCATGTACCTCAAGACAGCCTATAAGAAGGAACCCGTTTTTGCCAATTCCAAAGTGGTCTTTTCCCTGGAACCCCCGATTTTCAAGGAAAAGCTCGGCGACCAGTTCGTGAAAAAAGCGATGATCTCGAACCTGATCCGGGAAAAGGACATGGAACTATTCAAGGAAGGAACCAACGCTTCCATTAACCGGGGTGCCGTAAAATACGCTGACGCGGTGGCCCTGGCGGGGGAGAAGGTGGATCATAAACTGGTGGAAGATCTCAAAAAAGAAAAAGGGAAGCTCCTGCTGCCTTACCAGAAGAACAATGAAGACGTCAGCGATTATCTCCACCTCTACCAGCAGTTGCTGGGTAAATAAGTTTTTTTTCCTGCAATCCCGGTTTATCCACGCTCTTTGTTGGTGGGATACTATCTTTGCGGTCTAAAAAGGAAAACCTCCCATGCCTTACCTGTTCACATCCGAATCCGTTTCAGAGGGTCATCCCGACAAGGTGGCAGACCAGATCTCAGACGCCCTGATTGATAATTTTCTCGCCTTCGATCCGGAGGCAAAGGTCGCCTGCGAAACCATGGTGACAACCGGTCAGGTTGTACTGGCCGGGGAGGTGAGGTCCAATACCTACCTGGATGTGCAGAAGATCGCCCGGGAGGTCATCCGCAAGATCGGGTACACCAACAGCGAATACATGTTCGAGGCCCATTCCTGCGGCATCTTTTCGGCCATTCATGAGCAATCCGATGATATCAACCGGGGCGTGAGCCGGATTAAGAAGGAGGACCAGGGCGCCGGAGACCAGGGTATGATGTTCGGCTATGCCACGGACGAGACGGATAACTATATGCCGCTCCCGCTGGACCTGGCCCACAAACTGCTGATCGAGCTGGCCGCGCTCCGCAGGGAAAAAAGACAGATCAAATACCTCAGACCCGATGCCAAGTCCCAGGTCACCATCGAATACAGCGATGAGGGCAAACCGGTCCGGATCGATTCGATCGTCATTTCCACCCAGCACGACGCGTTTGACACGGATCGAAAAATGGCCGAAAAAATACGCAGAGACATGATCGGGATCCTGATCCCCCGGGTGAAAAAGCACCTGAAACCGGCCTTGCAGAAATTATTCACCACGGATATCAAGTACCATATCAACCCCACGGGGAAATTCGTAATCGGGGGACCTCATGGCGATACCGGACTGACCGGCCGTAAGATCATCGTTGATACCTACGGCGGAAAGGGAGCCCATGGGGGCGGCGCATTCTCCGGAAAAGATCCCTCCAAGGTGGACCGGTCTGCCGCCTATGCAGCCCGGCATATCGCGAAAAACCTGGTGGCCGCCGGGGTGTGCAGGGAAATCCTGGTGCAGGTTTCCTACGCCATCGGCGTGGCCAGGCCGATGGGAATTTACGTGAACACCTATGGCACTTCAAAAATGAAAAAGCCCCTCAAGGACAGCCAGATCGCTGAAAAGATTTCCGAGCTGTTCGACCTGAGGCCCTACGCCATCGAGCAGCGCCTGAAGTTGCGCAACCCAATTTATTCCGAAACAGCGGCCTATGGCCATATGGGCAGGAAGAATGAGAAGGTGATTAAGAAATTCGAGACCCCGGAAGGAAAAATAAAGAAACTGGAGGTGGAACTGTTCACCTGGGAGAAAACCGATTACGTGGACCGGATCCGGAAGGCCTTTTCCATCTGAGGCAATAAAGTCCTTAAAAAAATAAGCCCTCCGAAATCGCGGAGGGCTTTTTGTTTTAGGCTGTTTCCCCTATAATTTCCGGATCCAGATATTGCGATAGCTCACCAGGCAATGGTGGTCCTGGAGCTTGAGGGGGGATGGACCGTGGCTGGAATAAAAGGGATGGCCGATATACAGGGTCGTTCCCCATAAAACGGAATTGTTCTGGATCAGCACTCCGTTCTGGATTGCGGTCAATCGGGCCGGGCTCTTCAGGCTGCCGTCGGGATTGAAGCGGGGAGCAGTCCAGATCACATCGTAGGTTTGCCAGACCCCCGGGGGACGGCAGGCATTGACCAGGGGCGGGTACTGCTTGTAGATGCTTCCCGCCTGACCGTTGGTATAGGTGGGGCTTTGATAGGAATCCAGCACCTGGAGCTCATATCCGTCATCCCCCGGACCCGTTGAAGCCAGAAAGACTCCGCTGTTTCCCCTGCCCTGACCACTGTCTTTAACAACCGCCGGGGACCTCCATTCAATATGCAGCTGGTAGTCCTCAAAGCTTTGTTTGGTCTGGATGCTTCCGGTTCCGGGCTTCACGGTGAAGATGCCGTCCCCCACCGTCCAGCCTGCCGGACTTCCATCTTTTACGCTGGACCATTGGTCCAGATTGGATCCATCAAAAAGTACGATCGCGTCCGAGGGGGGCTGGCTGTTTTGATCTCCCGGGGTGACCACCGGAGGAACCGGGGTATAGAATTCAGTTTCCTCGGGTTTCATTGTTTTGTTTTCCGGAGGCAGTGAGGTCCTGAACCGGGAAAGGTCCCAGGTTGGTTCGATGTTTTGGGATAAACCCGGCAGTGCCTGGGAAAGAGAGGCCAGAGTCAGGGCGACTCCGAGAAAGCCATTTTTTCTGTTCATGGTTCGGTTCAGATTTTGGGTAAGGAATAACCGTTTTGGTAATCCGGTTGAAGGTACTGGTTAGCCGATTCGGTGGAAAACCGCATCCGGGCCGAATCCAGATGGACCCGTTCTCCGGTGCGCTGAGCGATATTGCCCATATGGCAATTGATCGCGACCTGCGCAGCCGCATCTACCGGGGTATGAAGTTCCTCCATTCTGCGGGACTGGACCACGCTGATGAAATTGGCAGCATGGAGGTCCATGCCGTTATCCGTAGCGGGCTGCAGGGGAATGGCTTCCATGTTTTTTCCTTCGGGGATCACTTCCCAGCCGCCCCGGTCCAGAACCAGGGTACCGTTGTTTCCGATATAGGCGATGCCATGGTCCCTGCCATAGGGGCCTCCATTGATTCCGACCGCCTGTTCCCAGACCAGATCGAAATCCCCGAAATCATATACCGTGGCCATGGTGTCCGGCCACTGCTCCGCATCATCCGGATACCCGTTCTTTCCCCCCATCGCGGCCGCGCTTCGGCCATAGTCTGCTTTCATCCCAAGAAGCACGTAATCGATCAGGTGGACCCCCCAGTCGGTCATCAGGCCGCCGGCGTAATCATAGAACCAGCGGAAATTGAAATGAAAACGGTTGGGGTTGAAGGGCCGGATGGGAGCGGGACCAAGCCAAAGGTCATAATGGACCCCCTGAGGAGGGGGACCGTCGGGCTGAACCGGAATGGGTTTCATCCAGCCCTGGTAGGCCCATGCTTTCACCAGGCGGATTTTTCCCAGTTTGCCGGACTGAACAAAATCCACCGCATCCCGGAAATGCTTCTGGCTCCGCTGCCACTGCCCGACCTGGACCACTTTGGAATACCTGCGCTGCGCGGCCACCATGAGCTGGCATTCGGCAATGGTGCGTCCCAGGGGCTTTTCGCAATAAACATCTTTTCCTGCGGAGCATGCGTCCGTCATCACCAGGGCATGCCAGTGGTCCGGGGTGGCGATCAGGACCGCGTCCAGATCCGGATTGGAAAGCAGATCCTGGTACCGGATATAGGTCTTTGGGTTCATCCCCGCCTTTTTGATTTCGGCCAGGCGCCTCTGCAGCACGTTCTCATCCACATCGCATAGTGCGCTGACCCGGACCTGTGGGATCTTCATCAGGGATTGGAGGTCGGCCCAACCCTGGCCATTGATCCCTACCGCGCCGATCCGGATCTGGTCGCTGGGGGCAACGGTTCCCCGGATTTGAGCCATCAGCTCCAGTGGGGCTGCGGCGGCCACCGCAGTTCCCGCGGCCAGCTTCGCTCCCGACTGGAGAAAGGCTCTTCTGGTATAGCGCATCATGAAAATTTGGTTCGGAAACCCTGCGGTCTTGCCGCAGGGAGGAGAACCACTTCCTTTTTTATTTTCTTGTATTTTTGCTGGTAGGTCTTTGACATGCTATGAGGTTGCCCGAGGAAATCTTCTCGGGACGTAAAAGCATAAAAGTTTCGATAGGGTAACGGCTTACTAGGCACCCTGGGTGCTCGACATCAATTGGGGGTTCCGTAAATAACCCCGGAAAATCAAACGGTCGGTG
>DATKSX010000154.1:0-6375 GCA_035531415.1 Chitinophagaceae bacterium | reverse complement strand
AGGAACACGAACCTCCTGCGGACCGGGTCGAAGATGTATTTTTTTTGATCTTTCGTCCGGGTCCTGAACCGGCCCTCCGGTATTTGCAGGGAAATCACCGCCCAAAGCTAAGGGGTAGCCCGGATACCGGACTCGGAATTGACTAATTTTACCTCATGAACACCAGGGAAGAGATTTGCGCCGACTGGCTGCCCCGGTATACTGGCCAGCAGCTGGACCAGATCGGGAAATATATCCTGCTGACCAATTTCAACCATTATGTACGGCTCTTCGCCCGCTGGCATAAGACCAGGGTGCGGGGGGAAAATGGACCCATGTGGAGCGCCACGGCCGAGGGGATCACCATCATCAATTTCGGGATCGGCAGCCCCGGAGCGGCCACCATCATGGACCTGCTCACCGCAGTGAGCCCCAGGGCGGTCCTGTTCCTGGGCAAATGCGGCGGACTGAAAAAAAAGAATAATCTCGGGGACCTGATCCTGCCCATCGCTGCCATTCGCGGGGAGGGGACCTCCAATGATTATTTTCCGACGGAGGTCCCTGCCCTTCCAGCCTTTGCGCTTCAAAAGGCCATTTCCACCACGATCCGGGATTCCGGATCAGATTACTGGACGGGTACCTGTTACACCACCAACCGCAGGGTCTGGGAACATGACGGGGTTTTTAAGAAATACCTCCGTCAGATCCGGGCCATGGCCATCGATATGGAGACGGCTACCATCTTTTCCGTGGGATTCTTCAACCATATCCCCACGGGGGCCCTGCTGCTGGTATCGGATTCCCCGATGATCGCAGCGGGGGTCAAGACCACTGCCAGCGACAAGACGGTGACCCGCAAATATGTAGACAAGCACCTCAGGATTGGGATCGACTCCCTGAAACAGCTGATCCATAATGGTCTTACCGTGAAACACCTCCAATTTTGAGGATCCGGCTCCCTTCGGGATTGCTTCCTTCCTGCAATAATCCCCAGGAAATTGCCTTTTTTTTGGGTTTTGACTATTATTTCAGGTATTTCAATGGCATATTGGTTCCTGGCGTAATTTCGCACCGCAATTTTTTTTAATACTATTGGATGGACTCTCATTTTCGGAAACTCTCGTTTTCCGGATTGATCATCACCTTAGGCATTATTTACGGGGATATCGGCACTTCGCCCCTGTATACCTTCAGCACCATCCTGGGAGGAAAGAACATCTCCCAGGAGCTGGTGTATGGAGCGATTTCCTGCGTATTCTGGACCCTGACCCTGCAGACCACCTTCAAGTATATCATTCTCACCCTCCAGGCCGACAACCATGGGGAAGGGGGAATCTTCTCCCTTTATGCCCTGGTCCGGCGTTTCGGAAAATGGCTGGTGATCCCGGCCATCATCGGAGCGGGAACCCTGATCGCAGACGGCATCATCACCCCCCCGATCACGGTGACCTCAGCGATTGAAGGACTCCGGGACGTAAGGGGACTGGGTAACGTGATGATCCCCGGGGGTGACCTCGTGGTCGGGGTGGTGATCGGTATCCTCACCCTGCTTTTCATGTTCCAGCGGTTCGGGACCAAGGTGGTGGGAGGATCCTTCGGACCCATCATGCTGGTTTGGTTCACCATGCTGGGGTCCCTGGGCGGCGTGCAGATCCTCCACCATCCCGGGGTGCTGGCGGCCCTGAGCCCGGTCTGGGGGATCCGGCTACTTACCCAATACCCGGGCGGGTTCTGGCTGCTGGGTGCGGTGTTCCTTTGTACGACCGGGGCTGAGGCCCTTTACTCCGACCTCGGGCATTGCGGGATCAGAAACATTCGGGTGAGCTGGATCTTCGTCAAGACCACCCTGGTGCTCAACTACCTGGGCCAGGGAGCCTGGGTGATGAACCAGCATGTCGCCTCCCTAGGTGGCGCCAATCCCTTCTTCAGGATCATGCCCCAACAATTTCTGCTTTCCGGGATCATCATCGCCACCCTTGCATCCATCATCGCGAGCCAGGCCCTGATCAGCGGCTCCTTCACCCTGATTAATGAGGCCGTGCTGCTCCATCTCTGGCCCCGGATCAAGACCAAATATCCAACCGACATCCGGGGGCAGATCTATATTCCCAGCATCAACTGGTTCCTGTGGACCGGGTGCATGGCCGTCGTCCTTTATTTCAAGACCTCGGATTCCATGACCGCAGCCTACGGGTTCTCCATCACCGTGGCGATGATGATGACCACCGTGCTCATGTATTATTTCATGAGATACCGCAAGCACTGGCCGCTTTGGATCGTAGTTTTGATTCTTTGCGTCTTCCTTTCTGTGGAATTCTCCTTCTTCGTCACCAATGCGGTCAAAATCACCAAACGGTGGATGTTTCTGGTCTGCGAGTTCGGGCTGATCTTCACCATGTATATCTGGTATTATGCCCGCAAGATCACCAACCGGTTCCTCAACTTCGTGGACATCCATGATTACCTGCCCAAGATAGCGGACCTGAGCGCCGATACCTCCGTAGCCAAGTACGCTTCCCAGGTGATCTTCATGACCAAGGCCAACACCGATTGGCAGGTCGAGCAGAAAATTCTTTATTCCATATTCAACCGAAGTCCGAAACGGGCGGACATTTACTGGCTACTTCATATTGACCGTACGGACGATCCCTATACCATGGAGTACACGGTGCTGCAGCTCCTTCCCGGAAAACTGATCAAAGTGAACTTCCGGCTGGGCTTCCGGGTCCAGGCCCGGATCAACCTCCTGTTCCGCAAAGTGGTGGAGGAGATGGTGTCCCATGGAGAGGTTGACATCACCAGCAAATACGAATCCCTGAGCAAGTATCACCTGACCGCAGATTTCCGGTTCGTCCTGATCGAGAAATTCCTTTCCGTGGAAAACGAATTCAGCCTCAAGGAAGGATTCATACTCAACAGTTATTTTTTTCTGCGCAAGCTCGGCCAATCCGACTCCAAAGCTTTTGGCCTGGACACCAGCGAAATGCAGATCGAAAAAATACCCCTGGTGGTCAATCCGGTAGGCCAGATTCAATTGATCCGGAGGCCGCACTGAGCGGGGAATTCCGGATACCCTATGATGGATCATTTTTGCGAATCTCCCCGTTTTTAGTTTGAGCTCTTTTTTTTGGGTTTAACTAAATCCCATCAATAATTGGAGGAGAATACCCTTAATTCTCTGAGGAACGGATACCCTTTTTATCTGGAGCAAAATATTGCCGATTTCCTCAATTCCGGAGTATATTATTACCCAAATTTAATTATTAGAGCAAAAAATCTTAATCTTGTAGCAAATTATTTCCATATTGGGCCTTTTTGGAGCAAAATAATTCCAATTTGGAGTAATAGGGTCGAATTAGGAGGAAAATATTGCTATGGAAAGAGTACAAGAAATTATCATTGGGAAAGCAGAGCGGTCCAAAGAAATAAGAAAGCTGAAAATCCAGGGCCTGATCCGCAAAATTGCGCCAAGGGTCTATACTTCCACCCTGGAGGAAGAACCTGCAATAATCATTCGGAGGAACTGGTACCGGATCCTCTCTGACTTATTCCCGCGAGCGTTGCTAAGCCACCGGAGTGCCTTGGATCGTATGCCCACCCCTGAGGGGCATCTTTATCTCACTGGTAGTTATAAGAATACAGTCCAATTGCCCGGTTTAACCCTACACCTTTTCAGGGGACATGCGCCATTGGAAGATGATCTTTTGTTTTTCGGCAACCTCAAATCCTCTGGAACTGCCCGGGCCTGGCTGGAAAATCTCCAAGGGACCAATGGATCTGGTGAAGGATCAAAAACGTTAAGCCTGATACAACTCGAAGAGAAAATAGAAGCCTTTCTCCGGGTAAAGGGCGAAGATGCCTTAAACCAGGTTCGGGACAGGGCGAAAGTCATTTCCACCCCCTTAGGCATGGAGAAAGAATTTATTAAACTGAACCAACTGATCACGGACCTGTTGGGCACCGGGATATCAAATAATCTCGTAAGCCCTATTGCCAGGGCAACGGTATTTGGTGAACCAATAGACCCGGACAGGATACAGCTTTTTGCTTCTGTTTATGAAACATTGGTAAAAAAGGATTACCCGGAATACCTTGATCAAAATAAGAGCATCCGGTCATTTGAAAATTTTGCCTTCTTTGAGAGCTATTTCTCCAATTTTATCGAAGGAACTGAATTTACCGTTGAGGAGGCCAAACAAATCATCACTTCCAACACTCCAATTCCTGCCCGGGATGAAGATTCACATGATGTACTCGGAACCTACCAAATAGTTTCCAATCGTCAGGAAATGTCCCTTCTGCCAAAATCTCCGGACCAGTTCTTAAAACTTCTGAAGGAAAGACATTCTGTATTGCTCAGTGCAAGAATTACAAAAAATCCGGGCATTTTTAAGGATAAGAACAACCGGGCTGGCTCCTCCGAATTTGTCGATAAGGAGTTAGTCCCTGGAACCCTCAAAAAGGGATTCGATTGGTACAGCCTGCTGCAACACCCATTTTCAAAGGCGGCATATATGATGTTCATGATCAGTGAGGTTCATCCCTTCCTGGATGGAAACGGAAGAATTGCGAGGGCAATGATGAATGCGGAACTGAGTTCTAAAGGTTTTTCGAAGATCATCATTCCCACTGTTTACCGGGAGGATTATTTAGGTGCATTAAAAAAGTTGACCAAGCAGCGGGATGGAGACGCTTATATCAGGATGCTGCTTCGGGCATGGGAGTTCAGCAGCAATATCCACGACGAAAGCCTCGGGGGAATGGAGCAATATCTGATCGCCTGCAATGCTTTTCTCACCCCTGGGGAAGGTTATTTGAAAATCATTCCAAATTCAATTTGATTTGTTTGAGTGACCGAAAACTTAAAATTCGACCCTCAGGTCATTCTGTTCTCAGACTTTTCGCAGGGTTGGTCACTGCAGCTTTAATTGCCTGGTAGCTTATTGTAATCAGAGAAATTAATATTGCCGATAATCCAGCCACAAGGAATATCACCCAATTTAAAGTTATCCGGTAGGCATATCCCTGTAACCAGTGGTTCATAACATACCAGGCGATAGGGGAGGCTATTATGGTTGAAAGGATAACCAGCTTTATAAAATCGAGGGTTAATAATTTGGTGATTGTAAAGATAGAGGCGCCTAAAACCTTCCTGATGCCTATTTCTTTCGTTCTGCTTTCAGCCATATAGGTCGCCAGTCCAAATAAGCCGAGGCAGGAAATAAAAATGGCAAGCGCCGCAAATAGTCCCGCAAGGGCCTTGGCCCGCTGCTGGGAATTGAACTGGGCAGCATATTTTTCATCAATAAATTGGTAATCGAAGGGATATTCTGGGTTGTATTTTTTGAATATCCCGGTTGTCTTAGCGAGATTTTCGGCGGTGGAATTGGCAGGGTTGAATTTGATATGCATCCCGTTGAACCAGGTTGCGGGACCTTCGATTACCAAAGGCGGAATATCTTCAAATGGAGAGTTGACGATAAAATCCTTCACGATGCCAACCACATGCCAGGCGGTTTTATCGTCAGGAAATGTCAGTATGGCTCCAATCGGGTTTTTTAAGCGCATGGTCCGGACCGCAGTTTGATTTAACAGTAAAGCGAAGGAGTCCGAGGGAAATTTATAAATGTCAATATCCCTTCCTCCAATTAATTGTAGACCGGCCGTCTTAACAAGACCTGCGTCCTCACCAAAAACGGCAATCATTGGAACTTCATTAGGTCCCCTACCCTGCCAATGCCATCCCCAGGTATTGGAGCCTCTTTCCGTGATCGGAGCCATCGTCTCAGTTACCGCATCCGCAATATGGGAATTGATCAGTTCCTGCCTGATCAAAGGATAATTTTTCTCTGTTTTTCCTTTAAAAACCACGTAAACCAAATTGTTCTGCGAATACCCGATCCTCCTGTCCTGGACGTGCCGGATCTGGTTTCTTACCACCAGGGTGGCGATTATCATGATCGTGGCAAAGCTGAACTGGACCACCACCAATGCTTTTCTCGGGGAAATCCATAACAGACTATTTTTAAATTTCCCCTTAAGGACACCGGCGGCGTTAAAGGAAGAAAGATAAAAGGCGGGGTAGCTCCCGGCAAGCAGCCCAGTAAATGAAATAAAGCCGAGGGCGGAAAGCCAAAACAGGATGCTGTTGAAAGGTATGGAAAGCTGTGTATTGATCAGGCTGTTAAAGGCAGGCAGTGTAAGTTGGACCAACAATAAGGCCAGGGTGCCGGCGATTGTGGCAGTTAAAACGGATTCGGTGAGGAACTGGCCGATCAATAATTTCCTTCCCGCTCCGGCCACCTTGCGGATGCCCACTTCCTTCGCCCGCTTTTCGCTGCGGGCCGTGCCAAGGTTCATAAAATTGATGCAGGCAATGAGTAATATGAAAGTGGC
>DATKSX010000153.1:0-4425 GCA_035531415.1 Chitinophagaceae bacterium | reverse complement strand
GTTTCCATGATCCTGGTTGCCGCAGTCGCTGCGGATACCCGGTATATCGGGGTAACCCTTATTGCTACAGGAGGCCTGTTGGTGTTGTTTGATCCTTCCAGGCCATGGCGGCGCAAATGGTTACCCGCCCTCGTATTTGGCCTTGGAAGCCTGACCCTGGTCACCTGGAACCTGGTGCGCAATTACCTGACCGTCCGCCAACTTGCAGGGGAGCGGGAAAAGGCCCTGAATTCCCTGGCCACCAACCTGTATTATTTCGGATCCACCGTGGGCCAGTGGCTGGTACCAGCGGATATGGGCCGGAATGTGGCCATCGGGTTCGGGATCCTGATCGTTCTGGTACTTTGCCTGCTGTTGTTTCGCTGGCTCGTCCGGGGCAGGGGCTGGGGAAGTTTTGAATTCATCGCCCTTATTTTCGCCGTGGTGTATGCCCTTTCCATTATCGGAATCAGCTCGGTCTCCCGGTTCGAGAACATGGACAGCAGGCTGCTGATCCCGATGTTCATTCCCCTGCTCTGGGCCCTTTCAAGGCCCCTGCTGGACCTGGCGCGGACCCCGGGCAAAAGACTATGGCGTTTGGCAGGGATCGGAATTGCCCTGGCAGCCCTGTTCGCAGTTCAGGCCGAACAGCTGATCCAAGACGGGGAAAATTATGACGGGATCAAAGACGCGGGCATGCCGGGGTACAGCGAGGACAGCTGGCAGCAGTCCCCCACCGTGGATTATCTGCGGCACCACCCGGAAATTTTCTCTCAGGACAATACCGTTTATTCGGATGCTGACGACGGGATTTTCTATTTGACCGGAAAGCTGGCGGATATCCTTCCCCACAAAGACAACCCCGGGGAAATCCGGGAGATGTTCCTGACCCCAAGCTATTATGTGGTCTGGCTCACCGACGCGATTGATCCTGATCTGGTCAGCCTCTCTTTCATCAGCAGCCACCAGGAGCTGGAATGTTTGGCCCGGTTTTCAGACGGTGCAATATATTATCATGGTGCAGGGCAGGCCGTCCCGGCTTCCCACCCTTAGGATCCCTCTCCGGACCAGGAGCTGGCATGGTCCAGAATATCCAGGGAAGAGCGGTCCAGTTTCAGGGTGGCACCAAGGACCAGCTCGGAGAGCTGGTCCTTCCCGGTCGCGCTCGCGATGGCGGCAGTGACATCCTCGCGGGACACCAGCCAGGCGATGGCGATGGAGGAAGGGCTGACCTGGCAGGAGGAAGCCACATCATCCAGGGCCCGCAGGATCCGGTACCCCCTTTCGTTCAGGTATGAAGCTGCTCCCTTTCCCCGTGCCCCCTGAGAGAGGTCCTTTTCAGACCGGTATTTTCCGGAAAGGAACCCACTGGCCAGGGAATAGTATGGAATCACTCCCATTCCTTGCTGATGGCAAACCGCTGCAAGGTTCTTTTCAAAGTCTTCCCGGTCATAAAGGTTATACCGGGGTTGCAGGGATTCATAGCGTGGGAACCCCAGGGTTCTGCTGACTTCTCCGGCTTCCCGGATACGCAAGGCACCGAAATTGGAAGCCCCGATCACCCGGACCTTTCCGTCCCGGATTAACTCCTGGTAGGCTTCCAGGGTTTCCTGGACTGGGACCGATGGATCATCAAAATGGGACTGGTAAAGGTCGATATAATCGGTGGAAAGCCTTTTCAGGGAAGCCTCTGCCGAGGCCAGGATATGGGCCCTGGAGAGCCCTTTTCTGCCTGAACCGAGGTCGGCACCCACCTTGGTGGCGATCACCAGGTTTCCCCGGTCTTTCCGGGTCCGGAGCCACCTTCCGATCAGGGCTTCCGATTCACCGCCCTGATTGCCCGGAACCCACCGGGAATAGGAGTCGGCCGTATCAATCAGGTTTCCGCCAGCCTCCACGAAAGCGTTCAGGATCGGAAATGCTTCCCGGTCCTCCCGGACCGTCCATCCAAATACATTGCCTCCAAATGCCAGCGGGAAAACGGTGATCCCGGATTGGCCCAGCGGTCTTCTTCCCATGAGGTTGTTTTTAAAGATAAAACGATAAGGGTTGGGCAGGGATCCTGCAAACCGCCAGGGGGAACCACCTTCCTGCCACACAGCGGGCAAAAGGAAATTTGGGGAAAGGTTCCAATTTCGCCTCGTGAAAAAGGATTCCGGATTCTTCCATGAGCTGGTTCATTTTGTCCAGCGGATTAAACCTTTCGGGAACAAACCGTCTAACGGCCTGCTGTACCGCGAATCCTCCAAGAAACAAAGGTTCGGCTGGTCCAGGAAAACCTGAAATTGCCCTTGAGCCTCGTTTCCCAAAGTTTATGGACCCCGCTGCTGATCCTGGTATCGATCCCTGCCTGGGGGCGGCAGGCGGATTCCCTGCCTTCCCAAACCTTCTCCCGACCCTGCCTCCATGCCTCCCGGCTCCTTCCGGTAAACCAGCAGCTGGATCTGATTGACCTGGTCAGGCGGGCAGCTGGAAAGGATCCCTCCAAAGGGACGATACTTCCAACCGGACCATCCATCCCCGGTTTTCGGCGGTCCCGGCCCTCGGTTACACCCTGCTTACCGGGTTCGCCGGGATCGGCGCTGCCCATGTGTTGTTCAATACGAGCCCGGAATACCAGCCGAATCAGTCCAATATTCGGACCAGCGTTACGTATTCGCAATACCATCAGCTCATCGTACCGATCCAGTCCAATATCTGGTCTTCCGATAACAAATATAATTTCCAAACGGACTGGCGGTACCTGAAATACCCTTCCTATACCTATGGGCTGGGGGGCTATACGCTGCCCAGGGACGCCTATGCCGTAAATTACGATTACCTCGGGTTCTACCAGAATCTCAGCCGGGAACTGACTCGAAATGTCTACGGAGGCATCAGGTTCGACCTGGATTATCTCTGGAACATGGAGGAGATCGACCCTCCGCAGGGAAAGGTATCCGATTTCGAACAATACGGATTTTATCCCATCGAGAAAGCAGCGGGGATCACCCTGGATCTGCTTTATGATACCCGGGGCAACCCGGTTAATCCCCTGAGGGGGCCTTACGGACCCCTGGTTTACCGGACCAATTATACCTGGCTGGGAAGCGACCGGGACTGGCAGTCCCTGCAGGTGGACCTGCGTAAATATTTCAGGGTGTCGGACCGCAACGAAAATATAATCGCACTGTGGACCTTCGACTGGTTCACCCTCTCTGGCAATCCTCCCTACCTGCTGCTACCCAGCACGGGCTGGGATCCCTATAACTATACGGGAAGGGAATATATCCAGGGGCGTTTCAGGGGAAAGGACATGCTCTACCTGGAAGCGGAATTCCGGTTTGGAATCACCCGCAACGGCCTGCTTGGCGGAGTGATTTTCGCCAATGCCCAATCCTTCACCCAGATTTCCGATGACGAATTCCAGGTCGTGGAACCGGGGGCAGGGTTCGGCATCCGGGTGAAGCTGAATAAATTTTCCAGGACCAATCGCGCCGTCGACTACGGATTCGGAATCGACGGTTCCCAGGGATTCGCAGTCAACCCCGGCGAAATCTTCTGGGTTAATAGGATAGCCCTGCCCCGAACGGGTAGAGGGGGTTACGGGAATCATAAGGGACATCCTCCTTTTGCATCCGGACCACTTCCATGGAGGAGGGAAGTTCGAAGGGAAGATGCCCTTCTGGAGCGCTTTTTCCAAAAACTACATCCAGAATCGCCTGGTCGCTTGCCCCGAAATCCACCAGCAATCCTTTGCTGGCCGCATTGATCTGGGGGATTACCGCAGGTCTGTCCATATAAATGTCCACAATGGTCGGTACGGTCTTTTCCAGGGCCAGGATGCTGTCCAGAGCCTTTCCCTTAAAGTCCAGATCACCGTGGTGGAACATCCGGGCCATCGGCAGGTCCCCGACCGGGTAGAAGGGGGTACTCAGCCGGATAATGGCCACATCGGCTTTTCGTGGATCGGATACGACGGTTCCATATGCAGAGGCAACCTTCGGGTCGATATGTTCAACGAAAATCTTCAAACCGGCTCCTTTCAGGGGAAGGATTCGGGAATGGCGCCAGGGTTCATTCCGGAGCAGGACCATGGCCCTGCGCTGGGAGGCTTCTCCCGCTGCCCTGAAGGCCGGATTGCCGATAGCCCGGGAAACCTTTGAAAGATCCACATACGGATTATCGAAAAGCCCGAGTTCGAATTTCACCCGCAGCAGCCTGCGCACCGAGCTGTCAATCCGCCCCTGGGAGATCTTTCCGGCCCGGACCAAAGAGACCAGCATCTCCGGAATGTTTTCTCCCCCAAATTGATCGATTCCGGCATTTATGGCTTTCAGCATGCGCTGTTGAGGACTGAGCTTTTCCACTCCCCTGGCCCTGGCCTTCCAGATAAAATTACCAATTCTGGTATCGGTGAGGATGCCCCAGTCCGTGCATACCACCCCGTTGAAATGAAAGCTGTCC
>DATKSX010000152.1:0-2369 GCA_035531415.1 Chitinophagaceae bacterium | reverse complement strand
TGGTGCTATAGGAGATTTTCACCGGGGAATCATCCATGGGAAGGGTGGACTTCAGGAGGTTCAGGGGCTTGCGGGGCACGATGAAGCTTTCCGGCTTGGGACAGGAGGTATCCTTGCGGGAATATTTCACCAGGCGGTGGGAATCCGTGGAAACGAAAACGATACCGGTGGTATCCAGTTCGAAATATATGCCGGTCATGGCCGGACGGAGGTCATCGGTGCTGGCGGCAAAAAGGGTTTTGGATACTGCGGTCACCAGGGCCGAGGAGGGCAGGCTGAAGGAAGTAGTTTGGTCTGCGGAAGGTTCCTTTGGGAAGTTTTCCGGGTTCTCTCCCGTGATCTTGTATTTTCCGTTGTCGGAAGTGATGTCCACGGCAAAGGAGTCCATGTTGATATTGAAAGTAAGCGGCTGATCGGCGATGTTTTTCAGCGAATCCAGCAGGATCCGGGCCGGAACGCAGATCTTCCCCGTTTCCCTGGATTCGACCTCTAGGGAAACCTTGATCACCGTTTCCAGATCGGTGGCGATTGCGGTAAGTTCGTTTTTTCCGACGATGAACAGGAAGTCCTCCAGGATGGGCAATACCGTATTGGAATTGATCACTCCGCTGATCTGCTGCAGCTGTTTAAGCAGGCTGGAGGACGACACAATGAATTTCATGTTTCCGGGGATTTATAAGGCGAAATGCCTTCGGACAAAGATAGAAATTATTGGTTTCTAACAATGATGGCTTTTTGGCCCGGATTTAGACCAGGATAAGGGTTCAGAAGGATTTCCCAGGGGATCCGTTTTGCAGGGGGAAACGTACATTTGGCGGGACGTTCCACCTAAAAAAACAGCCTGTCATGCGACTATCCCGGCTTGCTGAAACCCTGATCGGTTCGGAGATTATCCGGCTGGGAGGGGAGATCAATGACCTGATCCGGAAAGGCGAGAAAATTTACAATTTCACGATCGGGGATTTTGACCCTCAAATCTTTCCAATCCCGAAGGCCTACGAGGACGAAATTGTCCGGGCCTACCGGGACCGGCGTACCTGTTACCCGCCCGCTAACGGAATCGCAGAGCTCAGGGAGTCCGTCTCGGCATTCCTGGAACAAAGGGAGGGATTGACCTATGCCCCCGGGGAGGAGATTCTGATTTCCTGCGGGGGAAGACCCCTGATCTATGCGATCTACCGAACCCTGGTGGATCCGGGAGAACGGGTCATCTATGCGGTGCCTTCCTGGAACAATAATCATTACACCCATTTCGTGCAGGGTACCCATGCGGCAATCGAAACCACTGCCGCAAACAATTTCATGCCCACGGCTGGCGAGATCAAACCCCTTTTGAAAGGGGCCGCCCTGCTGGCCCTTTGCTCCCCCCTCAACCCCACCGGAACGGCATTCTCCAGGCAGCAACTGGAAGAAATCTGCGACCTGGTCCTGGAGGAAAACCGCACCAGGTCCGCGGGGGAAAAGAAGCTGTTCATCCTTTTTGACCAGATTTACTGGGTGCTCACTTTCGGAAAAACCGTTCATTATAACCCGGTATCCCTGAGACCCGGTCTGAGGGAATACACGGTCTTCGTAGACGGAATGAGCAAGACCTTTGCCTCAACGGGAGTGCGCGTGGGATGGGCGATGGGCCCCGGGGAAGTGATCTCCAGGATGAAGGCGATCCTTTCCCATATCGGCGCCTGGAGTCCCATGGCGGAACAGCATGCCACATCGGTCTACCTTCGACAGGCCGGGGAGATTGACCAGTACCTCTCCCAATTTAAAAAGGGGATCCTGGAGCGTCTTCATGGGATCCATGAAGGGTTTATTCGCCTGAAGAAAAAGGGATACCCGGTGGACTGCGTGGAACCCCAGGCGGCAATCTACCTGGCCATCAAGCTGGATCTTTCCGGGAAAAGACTTCCCCATGGCAGAACCCTCAAAGATCAGGCTGCGGTCACCTCCTATATTCTGCAGGAGGCCCGGTTGGCCGTGGTGCCTTTCTTCGCGTTCGGAGCCTCGGAAAGATCACCCTGGTACCGGCTCTCGGTGGGGACCTGTAAAAAGGAGGAAATCGGAGCCATGTTTGAAAAGCTGGAAACCGCCCTCGCTTCCCTGAAATGATCCTTCTTTCTTACTGGACCGTGACCGTCCCTGTCATATAAGTGTGGTGCTTGCAATGATAGGAGAAGGATCCAACGGAGCTGAAGGTATGGGAAAAGGTCGCCCCCGGAACGATGTCCCCACTGTCGAAGCTGCCATCATTTGCAGTTACCGTGTGGTTCACATTATCCATGTTCTTCCAGGTCACCGAAGTGCCGGATGGTACCGTGAGGGAGGCAGAACTAAATGCAAATCCGGCGATGTTCACGGCGTAGGGGTTATTT
>DATKSX010000151.1:0-12311 GCA_035531415.1 Chitinophagaceae bacterium | reverse complement strand
CCGGTAAGCAGGTCGGAATCCGGGAAATTCCGGTAATACAAGGAAAGCACATCCCGCCCCGCCCGGAAATGACAGTCGTCCAGGCTCTCCATGCTCACCGGAATGAATTTGCTTTTGTCGCTGGTGGTGCCGCTGGATTTGGCGAACCATTTTACCGGGGTATTCCACAGGAGGTTCTGCTCACCGGCCATGATCCTTTCGATATAGGATTTGATGCTGTCGTAATTGCAAATGGGAACGGCCTTTTTGTATTCCTCCACCCGGAGGATCCGGGAAAATCCGTACCGTTTTCCATATTCGGTGTACTGGCCTGATCCCAGCAATTGCTGGAATACCATTTCCTGGACCTCCAGGGGAAACTGCATGAAATAGTCCAGGCGACCCAGGCGTAGCCTGGCCAGTTGGGAGAGTGCCGGGCTGAGTATTTTCATCGATTCGGATTGGCAGCAGGATCAGGGCTGGACCGGTCTGGCCGGCTGTTTCCTGCGCAGCACGAAATTCTGTCCAAGATAAACCTTTCTGACCTGTTCGTCCCCGGCAAGCTCGTGGGCAGTTCCCGATTTCAGGATCTTCCCTTCAAAAAGAAGGTAGGCCCGGTCGGTGATGGAAAGCGTTTCCTGGACATTGTGGTCCGTGATCAGGATGCCGATATTCTTGTACCGGAGCTGGTCGACGATATTCTGAATATCTTCCACGGCGATCGGATCGATCCCGGCAAAAGGCTCATCCAGCAGGATGAACTTGGGATTGACCGCAAGGGACCGGGCAATTTCGGTCCGCCTGCGTTCCCCGCCGCTCAACACATCCCCAGGGCTTTTGCGCACGTGTTGGAGGTGGAGTTCGTCCAGAAGGGATTCCAGTTTTTCGGTTTGGGCAGCCCGGTCCAGCCGGGTCATCTCCAGGACAGCCAGGATATTATCCTCCACGCTCAGCTTGCGGAAGACAGAGGCTTCCTGGGGCAGATACCCCAGACCCATCTTGGCCCGTTTATACATGGGCAAACCGGATATCCGCTCCTCATCCAGGTATACCTCCCCCTCGTCCGGCTTGACCAGGCCCACCACCATATAAAAAGTGGTGGTTTTGCCTGCGCCGTTCGGTCCCAGCAAACCGACAATCTCCCCCTGGCTCACTTCGACGGAAACATGGTCCACAACGGTTCGTTGCCGGTATTTCTTGACCAGATCATGGGTGTGTATTCTCAAAAGCTCAGTCGTTTACAGGTCCCAAAACTAACGAAAACAGCAGGAAGCAGGGTCGTCTATTGAGGCCAATCTTGTTACCTTTGCAAAATTTCAATGGGAAAACCCGAATGAAAGTCACTGAACACCTGGCCAGGCAGGGAGGGCCCCGGATCTCCTTCGAGATCCTGCCTCCCCTCAAGGGCAAGAGCATCGAGTCCATTTACGAGCATCTGGATCCCCTGATGGAGTTCAAGCCTGCGTTCATCAATGTCACCTACCACCGCAGCGAACAAATGTTTCGCAAGCGTCCCGACGGAACATTTGAAAAAGTAGATATCCGCAAGCGTCCTGGAACCGTTGGGATCTGCGCTGCCATCATGAACCACTACAAGATCGATGCGGTTCCCCATCTGATCTGCGGAGGTTTCAGCAGGGAAGAAACTGAAAATGCGCTGATCGACCTCAATTTCCTCGGGATCGACAATGTCCTCGTGCTCCGGGGGGATGCTCCGGCCAATGAATCCTTTTTCGAGCCGGACCCCAATGGCCACCGGTACGCGGTGGACCTGCTCTGCCAGGTGGTCCGGATGAATCAGGGGATTTATCTGGAACAGGACATGCAGGAAGGGGTGAAGACCAATTTTTGCATCGGGGTCGCGGGTTACCCTGAAAAGCATTTCGAGGCGCCGAATATGGAATCCGACCTGGGCCATTTGAAGGACAAGGTCGACCGGGGAGCGGACTATATCACCACCCAGATGTTCTTCGATAACCGGCGGTATTTTGAATTTGTGGACCGGTGCACGAAAATGGGCATCCGGGTTCCGATCATTCCGGGGCTCAAGCCGATCACGAGCAAAAAACAGCTGACCGTCCTTCCCCATATCTTCCATGTAGACATCCCCGAAGCGCTGTCTGCCGAGATCCTTTCCTGCAAGTCCGATAAGGAGGTGGAAATCGTCGGGAAGGAATGGCTCATTGCCCAGAGCCGGGAACTCAAACAGGCGGGGGTACCGGGGCTGCATTATTACACCCTGGGCAAACCCTCCGTGATCCGCGCCGCAGTCCAGCAGATCCTTTAGGGAGCCCGCACCCGGGTGAAACAATACCCCAGAAAAAGGCTGAAGAAATTGTTGCGGAAAGCGTAATCGTTGGTCCCGTCGACGCGGATGTTCGCCAACCCCAATTGTTCGTTGATCCCTACCAAAATCCCGAAGGGAGCCTGATAACCGATTTGCAGGTGGCCTCCCGTATCGAAGCGGTACAGGCCCCCTTGCTGGCCGGGATGGAAGGGATCCGACCCGGTACCGCTCCTTCCTGCGAATCCATAGGCGATATAGGGACCGAATCCCACCCAGAATGATTTGCCTTTTCCGAGTTCCGGCCTGAATACAAAATCCATGGGAAGTTCCAGATAAGACAGACTGAGCGACTTTCCCGTAACCCGGTTCCTGCCTCCTTTTTCCGTATAAAACAATCCAGGCTGCAGGTAACAGGCCGTCGTGACAGGGAAATCGGCCAGGAAACCCACCTCCGGGTTGAGCAGGGCGCTGCCGGAAAACCGGTTTCCCGGGGTCCTGTAGTCATAGGTGGAGAGACCCGCCCCGGCGATGACGGAGACCAGGTCCCGGATTGAAGGAGCCTGCTGGGCCCCTGCCGGAAGGGCCATTGCCAGAAAAAAGGGAAGAATAAGATGTTGTTTCATGGGCTGTGGTTTTGCGCGGCTCCGGCCCCGAACAAATAGTTCCAGCTTCAAAGCACCGGGCTCAGGTTCCCTGTTTCCGGGATTTCGAAAGGTGGTCCAGGAAATCCGAGAGTTCCCGGACCCCAAGCTTTTTGGCCAGGATCCTTTTATCGCGGTCCAGAAGGTATACCACAGGGGTCATATACACGTCATATAATCTCCGGTAATTGGTCTGGTTAGCCGGATCCCAGGCATTGATCCAGTCGCCCAGATCATGATCCCGGATGAAATCAGTCCACTCCTCTTTGGTCCCGCCCGTGCGAATGGCCAGCACTTTCACGCCCATCTTTTTCCAGCTTTTGCGGTAAGCCGAATCCATCTCGGGGATTTCCACCTGGCAGTGGCCACAGGTGGGATCCCAGAAAACCACCAGGGTATAACGGGCCTGGATCCCGTAAAGGGAAATATGGTCTCGGAGCGAGCTGTCCAGCAGGTCCAGCTCGGGAGCTTTTTCGCCGATCAGGTTAGCCGCAAGGGTATAGGCCCGCTGGATGATCTTATCGTTTTGGTCCTTGGTCAGCCAATAGGCATCCCCGGGCACGTAATAGCGTTCCACCAGATGCACGAAGACCGCGTCCATCCCCATGTACCGGGATGTCTCGTAATTATAGGTAAGCCACCAGAGGGTGAACTTGAACATTTCCCGGTTGGCCCGGGTCCGTTTAATGAGCCGGTCGGCCTCTTCGTTGATGGAGTCCGGAAAGGGGGTCACGAAATGATCGAAGTAAGTCTGAAGCCGGGATTCATATATCGGGGTGCGCAGCAGGGCGCTGTCTGAGAAATTCACTCCGTCGAAGAAATGGTCCTTGGCGTACCGGAAGGCAAAGAGGGAATCCTTCCGCCCATCCGGAAGGGTGGGTACCGAAGGAGGCTCCGGATCCAGCATGGCCCGGAAAATCTCTGCAAGCAAACTGGAGGGATGGGCCGCGATGAAATTTTTCCGGTACTGGTAGATCTCCTGGCCGATATCTTTACGGAACTGCGCCACCCTTGCGGAATCAGCCCGGGTATGGGATTGGCCCAACTCTAGGGAAAGTTGCCGCTCCCGTTCATCGACCCCCCGGAGAAACCGGTTGTATTCTGAAAAAAGCAAATTGTCCGGATCGCCCGCATATACCACTTTGGCAGCCAGGTCGGAGGTGTCCGCCTCCACCGATAGGTCCTGGTGCTTTCCGAGCAGCATCTGGAAAAAACGGTGCCGGTCCGGCATCAGCACGAAATAAATGCCGGACGGATATTTTTCTTTCCCGGAAAAAAGGGCCCTTCCGCTTCCGTCCAGCTCCGCGGAATCCGTGATATAGGTCTGGCGGCCATAATAGTTTCCCAGCCAGATCCGGGTATTCTTCCATCCGGTGACCTTTACGGTGATGTGGTGGCCCTGGGCCCGGGCACCCTCCTGGGCGCCGGCCGCAAGAATCAGGAGCGCTACCGGAAAGACCCGGAGGATTATCCTCATTTTCATGGGCTCAAAACTATGGGATTTCAGGTTAACGACTGCGCCTCCTGACCTTGTTTTGCGGCCCGGGCAGCGGTTGGCCGGGGCAAGGTCCGGCGGAATGGGGTATCTTTGCGGGCCCGGTCCTGCCCTGCAGGAAACCGGCATCCAATCCTTTCTGTTGAAACTACCACCCCAGATTCTGGAGCAGGTCCTGGTCAGCGATTATGCCGCTGAAGGCCGTTCTCTCGCCCGGGTGGACGGAAAGGTCATCTTCATCCCGGGAACCGTACCCGGGGACCTGGTGGATGTCCGTCTCGGAAAGCAGAAAAAAGATTGGGCCGAGGGCCGCGTCCTGAAATTTCACCGGTATTCCGAAGACCGGGTCACCCCATTTTGCGAACATTTCGGGATTTGCGGTGGCTGCCAATGGCAGATGCTTCCCTATATCCTGCAGCTCCGTCACAAACAAAAACAGGTTTCCGATTGCCTGGATCGCATCGGCGGGATTCCCTTACCCGATATCCTTCCCATCCTGGGAGCCGGGCGCACCACCCATTACCGGAATAAGATGGAATATACCTTCAGCAACAGGGGCTGGATGCCGGAATCGGCATTTGATCCCCTGGAGGGAGGATTTCCTGCCCGGGACGGGCTCGGTTTCCACCTGCCCGGGATCTTCGACAAGGTGCTGAACCTCACCTACTGCCACCTGCAACCCGATCCCGGCAACGCCATCCGCAATTGCATCAGGGACCGGGCCATGGCCGCGAACCTTTCCTTTTATGACATTAAAACCGGCCAGGGCTGGCTGCGCAATCTCATTATCCGGGTCACCCGGAGCGGGGAAGTGATGGTCAACCTGGTGCTGCACCACGAGGACCGATCCAACCGGGAAATGCTGCTGGACCATGTCCTGGAAAATTTCCCGGACCTCACCACCCTGGTCTATACCATCAACCCAAAGGCCAATGATACAATTACCGGCCAGCCATGTATGGCCTACCAGGGACCCGGATATATCACGGAACAATTGGGCGGATTCCGCTTCAGAATCGGTCCGAAATCCTTTTTTCAGACCAATTCCTACCAGGGGGAAAGGCTCTATGAAGTGGTCCGGGATTTTGCGGACCTGCGGGGGGAAGAAAACGTCTATGACCTGTATTGCGGAACTGGAACTATCGGTATTTTTGTTTCACCCGGGGCCCGCAGGGTGACCGGCATCGAGCTGGTTGAAGAAGCCGTGGAGGATGCGCGGGAAAATGCCCGGTGCAATGAAATTGAGCAGGCCGGCTTCCTTTGCGGCGATGTGACGGCCCTTTGCAACCAGGGCCTGTTTTCAGTCCATGGCCACCCGGATGTGGTGATCGCTGATCCTCCCAGGGCCGGGATGACGGGTAAGCTGATCGGCACCCTGCTGGAGATCCCCGCAGACCGGATCATTTATGTGAGCTGCAATCCGGCGACGCAGGCCAGGGATTTGCGGCTGCTTTCGGAAAAATACCGGGTGGACAAGGTGCAGCCCCTGGACATGTTTCCCCATACCCAGCATATCGAAAACGTCGTGCTGCTGGAAAGGCGGCAGGTATGAACCTTAAACCTCTAGATCCATGACAGAATTCAGACCGGGAAGGTTCCAGATCCTGCCCCTGGTGGTAAAAAACCTCCTGATCATCAATGTCCTGGTATTCCTCATCCAGCTTGCCGCCCATAAGATCACCGGCACCGATGCCTTCACCGACCAGTTCGCCCTCCATTACTGGAGGTCGGACCTGTTCCGGCCTTACCAGTTCATTACCCATATGTTCCTCCATGGCGGATGGGAACATATTCTGTTTAATATGTTCGCCCTCTGGATGTTCGGAAGCGTGCTGGAAAATGTCTGGGGACCCAAAAAGTTCATCATCTTCTACCTGATCTGCGGGCTGGGCGCCGCCCTGACCTATATGGTTGTGCTGGACCTGCGGTTCCACCACATGCTCAGCCAGAGCGGGCTGACCGTGGACCAGGTGGAATCTTACTGGATCCAGTACCAGAACCACCTGAACTATAATTTCGCCGCCCTTCCACAGTCCATCATCCAGATCTGGATCGAACCCACCCTGGGGGCTTCCGGGGCGATTTTCGGGTTGCTGGCAGCCTTCGGCCTGCTGTTTCCCAACAGCATGATCTACCTGTATTTCTTCTTTCCCATGAAGGCCAAATGGTTCGTCCTGATCTATATCGGGATCGAATTGTACATGGGAATCCGCAATTCCCCGGCCGATAACGTGGCCCACTTCGCGCACCTGGGGGGCGCATTATTTGCATTCCTCCTCCTTAAGGTATGGAAAAAGGCAGACCGCCGGAATTTTTACTGACGCAACCCCGGAACCCGCAATCTGCGTAATTTTACCTCCCAATACCCAGCCATGAACGTGCAGGTCCGATATGAACGGAAAAAGATTTTCTTCGGCGAGACCAATAATGTGGTGTGGCGTCTGATCATTGCCAACGCCGTCCTGTTCACCGGCCTATATTTCGTCCAGATCATTTACCTCATATCGGGTCAGGCCAAACAGTCCTTTTTATCCGAGGTCCTGCCCTGGGCGGTTCTGCCCGGCTCCCTTCAGGTCTGGATCACCCGGCCCTGGACCCTGTTCACCTTCATGTTCGTGCATGCCGGGTTCCTGCAGCTGCTAACCAACATGGTCTGGCTTTGGTGGTTCGGAACCATGCTTCAGGATTTCGCGGGGCACCGCAAGCTTCTTCCCCTGTATCTCTATGGCGGAATCGCCGGAGCCCTGGTATTCTTCGCATTCCATTATTTATTTGCGGGGGTAAGAGGATTGCCCGCGACAGCGGTTTGTTCCGGAGCCGGGGCCAGCATCATGGCTATTGCGGTGACGGTGACCCTGCTGGTGCCGGGTTACCGGATCTTTCCCATGCTGAACGGGGGCATTCCCCTGTGGATCATCACGCTGATCTTTATAGCCATTGATATTGCCTCCATGCCCGCCCCCGGACTGGTGGCCCAGCTGGGAGGCGCCGCCATGGGGCTGGCGGTCGGCTGGCAGATGAAACAGGGAAATGACTGGACCGAATGGTTATCCACCGGCATGGACCGGGTCGAGGCATTCTTTGATCCCGAAACGAAAAGGGGCCCGCGCTCCCGCGGGAGAGGGTTTTACAAGCAGCAAAATCCGCCGTTCCGCAGGATCGGCTCCATTCCCGAAAAAAAGGTGGATGAGCTGCTGGACAAGATCAATCGGGAGGGTTATGATTCCCTGAGCGCCGAGGAAAAGGATATCCTGGTTCGGGCAAGCCGGCAGGAAGAATAATCCCCACCCGGTGAAATTCCTGCGCAGACTGACGAAACGCTTCTTTTTGATCCTCCATGGGATCGTGATTTTGCTTTTTCTCACCGCCTGCATGGCCCCGTTTGTCAACCCGGCCCGTTTCTGGCCCCTCGCTTTTCTCGGACTTGCCTTTCCCATCCTCCTTCTGCTGGTCCTGTTCTTTCTTTTTTTCTGGCTGGTGCTGGCCCCCCGCTATTCCCTGCTCTCCCTGGGAGCCCTGCTGGTGGGATTTCGGGTCATCGGGGCCACATTTGCTTTCCATTTAAATTCCTCCCATGCCCCGGTGAAACCGGGGAGCATCACCATCCTGAGTTATAACGTGCATTATTTCCGGCCCTATAACGACACCCCGGACCAAAAAGGCCGGATTGGCCGGGAGATGCTGGGGCTGATCCGGGACCAGCACCCGGACATCGCCTGCTTTCCGGAGTATTTCACCAGGTTTACCCGGGGACCGGGCGATTACGAGGATTTTATCCGGGACAGCATCGGCCTGAAGTACAAGTATTACAGTTCCGATCCAATCCAGGTATGGAACTATGTAGGAACAACGATTTATTCCCGGTTTCCCCTGGTGGGGGAGGGCAGGATCCCCCTTGCGGGTTCCGGGGAAAACGCCCTGTTCGCGGATATTGCAGACGGGAAGGACACGTTCCGGGTCTTTGCCATGCACCTGCAATCCATCCACCTGACCCCGAGTGACCTGGCGGGGATCGAGCAAGTGAAGCGCCGGGAAGACTCCGGGTTCGCTGCCTCAAGGACCGTTCTGGGAAAAATCCGCAGGGCCTTCATGAAAAGAGGGGAGCAGGCGGACCGGATCGCCGAGGCGGTCTCACAAAGCCCTTATCCGGTAATCGTTTGCGGGGACTTCAACGACACCCCGGATTCCTATACCTATTTCCGGGTCCGGGGCAGGCTCCAGGACGCGTTCCTGGAAAAAGGATTCGGCATCGGAAGGACCTATATGGGCATATCCCCGACCCTGCGGATCGATTATATCCTGGCGGACCGCCATTTCCGGGTGAACGGTTTCAGCCGGATCCCGAGGGCCCTTTCAGACCATTATCCCATCACAGCAAATCTTTCTTTTTCCAGATAGGGGGGCAGGCCGCAGGGACCCTGTTCGGTTGGCAATGCGGCCAAAATGGGATATTTTTGACCTCCCTGCAGAGATGCCATCGCTAAAAATATACAATACCCTCACCCGGCAGAAAGAGTTGTTCACCCCCATCCATCCCGGATTCGTGGGCATGTATGTGTGTGGACCCACGGTCTCCGGGGAATCCCACCTGGGCCATGCCAAGCCCTATATCACCTTTGATGTGATCTACCGGTACCTGATGCACCTGGGATACCGGGTGCGCTATGTGCGCAACATCACCGACGCGGGACATTTTGAGGAGGAAAGCAGACCGGCCCTGGACAAGATTTCCGTCAAGGCGGCCACAGAGCGGCTGGAGCCGAT
Source organism: Chitinophagaceae bacterium (assembly GCA_035531415.1). Classification (GTDB taxonomy): domain Bacteria; phylum Bacteroidota; class Bacteroidia; order Chitinophagales; family Chitinophagaceae; genus JANWKA01. The sequence continues at coordinate 3,145 of DATKSX010000151.1, read as the reverse complement.
GGAGTTGGTGCAGAAATACACCAACCTGTTCCATCAGGCCATGGATCGCTTCAATTGCCTTCCACCCACCATCGAACCCACTGCAACCGGTCATATCATCGAACAAATCAACATGATCGAGGATATCCTGAAAAAGGGATACGCCTATGTGGTGAACGGATCGGTTTATTTCGACGTGGACAAATATGCCTCCGACCATCATTATGGAATCCTGAGCGGCAGATCCCTGGAGGACCTGAAGGAAAACACCCGGCACCTGGAGAGCCAGCAGGAAAAAAGACACCAGGTGGATTTCGCTCTTTGGAAGAACGCACCTCCGGGGCATATCATGAGGTGGAAGAGCCCCTGGGGAGAAGGTTTCCCGGGATGGCATATCGAATGTTCCGCCATGAGCGCCAAATATCTGGGCAGCCCTTTTGATATCCACGGAGGCGGAATGGACCTCATTTTTCCGCATCACGAGAGCGAGATCGCGCAGGGAGAAATTGCCACCGGGCACCTGATGGCCCGCTACTGGATCCACAATAATATGATCACGGTGAACGGCAGGAAAATGGGGAAGAGCTATAACAACACCATCACCCTTTCCGAGATGTTCCAGGGCACCAGCCCCGTCCTGGACCGTGCCTATAGCCCCATGGTAATCCGTTTTTTTATTCTGCAGACCCATTACCGGAGCACCCTGGATTTTTCCAATGAGGCACTTGCCGCCGCCGAAAAAGGATGGAACCGCCTCAGCGCGGCTTACGCGACCCTGCAACGGCTCTCCAATTCCCGGGATGAGGGGGCGGGAGCCTCCGGCTCCCCCGATCCGGAACTGGAGCAAAAGATCCGGGGCTATTGCCAGGATTGCGCGGACTCCATGGCGGACGATTTTAATACCGCCCGGGTCCTGGCGACCCTGTTCGAGATCGCCCCCCTGGTCAATGGCCTGGAGGGAGGTCAGATTCCCCGGTCCGGCATTTCACAGGAGTCTCTGCACCTGCTCCGGGATTGTTTCCAGCTCTACCTGGTGGACCTGCTGGGCATGTTGCCGGATTGCGGAAGCCAGGACAGCGGAAAGCTGGACGGGGTCCTGGAGCTGGTCGCCGAAATGCGCAACCAGGCCCGGGCCCGGAAGGATTATGCCAGCTCGGACCGGATCCGGGACGCCCTGCAATCCCTGGGCATCCTGCTCCAGGACGGGAAGGACGGAAAGACCACATGGACCGAATTATAGCCAGGAACCCTTTAGCCATTCAATTGATCCTGATGAAGACAACCCGGATTCTTTTCATTGCCCTGCTTTCAGGAGCCCTGGGTTCCTGCCATAACCAGGGGGGGCAGGGGGGAAACAATCAGGGATCCGCAGCACAGGTCCCCTCATTCAACGCGGACAGCGCTTACCGGTATGTCGCCACCCAGGTCCGCTTCGGCCCCCGGATTCCCAATACCCCGGCCCATGAGGCCTGCAGGCAATGGCTGGTATCCCGGCTGAAAGGATGGGCCGATACCCTCTATGTGCAGAATACCACGGTGAAGGCCTGGGATGGAAGCACGCTGCCCTGCAACAATTTTATCGCCTCCTTCAATCCCGCGGCCAGCACCCGGATCCTGGTTCTCGCCCATTGGGATACCCGGCCCTTTTCCGACCAGGACAGCACCCATAAAACCAGCCCTTTCGACGGGGCAGACGATGGAGGAAGCGGGGTGGCCGTTATCCTGGAAGCCGCCCGGGAAATGAAGCTGACCCATCCTTCAATCGGGGTCGATCTGCTGCTTGTGGACGTGGAGGATTATGGTAAGGACGGGGTGGATAACAGTTATTGCCTCGGGACCCAGTATTGGGCTTCGCATCCCCATATACCGGGATATACCGCCAATTACGGGATCTGCCTGGACATGGTGGGGGCCCGGGGCGCGCAGTTTTATATGGAAGCCATCTCCAAACAGGATGCCCCCGGACCCCAGCTGACTTTCTGGAACACCGCGAACCAGCTGGGATATTCCGCCTATTTTTCCTTCACCCCCACGCAGGACGCGATCGAGGATGATCACCAGTACGTCAATACCCTGATCCATATCCCCACCTTCGATGTGATCGATCTGAGGAACAACCCTTCCAACCCCTTTCCTCCCTTCTGGCATACCCAGCAGGATAACCTGGGCGTAATCGACCAAAACACCTTGAAATCGGTCGGCCAGACCCTGCTCCAGGTGCTCTATACCAACCCGGCCAATTAGCCCTTTCTTATGAAGTTCCGGTTTTTCCTTCCCAGCCTTTGGATCGCCGTCCTGGTACTGACTTGTTCCTGCGGGTTAAAGGCCCAGAAAATCCAGCGGTTCGAACTGGCGGATTCTGTGTTCCTGCTGGACGGAAAGCCGCTGCAGATCATTTCCGGGGAACTTCATTACGAGCGTATTCCCCGACCCTACTGGAGGACCCGGCTGCATATGGCCCGGGTGATGGGCCTCAATACCATCGCCACCTATTGTTTCTGGAATGTCCATGAGCCTTCTCCCGGGAAATTCCTGTTCACGGGAGGCCAGGATGTGGCCCGGTTCGTCCGGATCGCCCGGGAGGAAGGGCTTTGGGTGATCCTGAGGCCAGGGCCCTATGTCTGCGCCGAATGGGAGTTTGGGGGGTATCCCTGGTGGCTGCTGCGGGATTCGGGAATGAAGGTGCGCAGCCAGGACCCGCGCTTCCTGGCTGCGGCAAAGGCCTGGCTGGATGCCCTGGGAAAGCAACTTGCCCCGCTCCAGGTGACCCACGGAGGCCCCATCCTGATGGTACAGGTGGAGAATGAATACGGATCTTTCGGAAAGGACAAAGCCTATGAAACTGATATTGAAAAGATGCTCCGCGGAGCTGGCTTCGATGTGCCCCTGTTCACCGCAGACGGCGACTGGGCCTTTGGTGACGCTGCATTGCCAGGCGTGCTTCCCGGCGCGAACGGGGAACTGGATATCGCCAACCTGAAAAAGCAGGTGAACCGGTACCACGGGGGAAAAGGACCCTATTTCATCCCGGAATATTATCCCGGGTGGCTGGACCATTGGGGCGAACCCTTCGAGAAGGTACCGGCCGATACCGTGGTCAGCCAGGTTCGGGGACTGCTTTCCAGCGGGGTATCCTTCAACTTTTACATGTTTTGCGGGGGAACCA
>DATKSX010000150.1:0-2752 GCA_035531415.1 Chitinophagaceae bacterium | reverse complement strand
CTCAGGCCTCATGAGGACAAGCGCTGCTTTTCCGTGGTCTTCCAGGTCACTCCCCAGGCAGAAATCAAGCAACACTGGACCGGGCGAACCCTGATACATTCCAATCACCGGTTCACCTACGAGGAAGTCCAACATGTGGTGGATCACCAGGAGGGTCTTTTCACCAAGGAGCTTCTCCTTTTGAACGGCATTTCCCAACAACTTCGGTCCGAACGGTTCCGTAAGGGAGCCATCAATTTCTCTTCCCAGGAAATACGGTTCCTGCTGGATGAGAACGCGGTGCCCATTGGCATCAGCATCAAAGAAAATAAAGAAGCCCACCAGCTGATTGAGGAGTTGATGCTGCTGGCCAACAAGACGATCGCCACCGATGTGGCCCGGCTTAAAATAGCCAAGTCTCCCGTCCCTTTTCCCTACCGCATTCATGACGCGCCAGACGCGGAAAAGCTGGCCAATTTCGCCGGATTTGTCCGCAAATTCGGATACACCATCGACCTGACTTCGGCCAAAACGATTTCCCAAAGCTTTAATGAAATGCTTCGGAAAGCATCCGGAAAACCAGAACAAAATCTGCTGGAGACTCTCGGGATCCGAACCATGGCCAAAGCCATTTACAGTACTGAAAATATCGGCCATTATGGGCTTGGCTTCCCCTATTACTGCCATTTCACCTCCCCGATCCGGCGCTACCCTGATATCCTGGTCCACCGGATCCTGGCCCAATGCCTGGACAGTAACCCGGTTGCGGACCGGGAGCTGGAAAAGAAATGCCGCCACTGCTCGGAGATGGAAAGGCAGGCCATGGGAGCAGAAAGGGCGGCCAACAAGTACAAGCAGGTGGAATTCATGCGCCAGCATATCGGCGAAGATTTCGATGGGGTAATCAGTGGCGTCGCATTTTTCGGATTCTGGGTTGAAACCGCTGACACCAAGTGCGAGGGCATGGTCAGCGTACACACTCTCAGCGATCAGGTCGAGTTCATCGAAAAAGAATACGCTCTGGTGGGTCAATGGTCCGGTAAAAAATACCGGATGGGAGACAAGGTCCGGATTAAGGTCGCAAGCGCGAACCTGGACAAACGCCAGCTGGATTATATTCTGGTGGGAGAAGAAATACCCCTAAAAGTACCCGGAAATTTCCGGGGAGAAAAATCGAAAAAACTGAGGAATGCATAGTGTCCAGGAGCTCCAGGCACTTTTCGAAGCAAGGTTCGCAGAGGACCCTTTTGCAACTTTCCCCTCCACCCTTTATGATCCCCTGAGATATACCCTCGGTGTCCGGGGCAAACGGATCAGACCCCTGCTTTGCCTGATGGGCAGTGAACTCTTCGACGAAATAACTCCGGATTCTTTTCATGCGGCCGTAGCCCTCGAGATGTTTCACAATTTTACCCTGATCCATGATGATATCCTCGACCATGCGCCCCTGAGAAGAGGCCAGCCCACAGCTCATCACAAGTTCGGGATGCCTGCGGCCCTTCTCGGGGGAGACGTGCTGCTGGTTTATGCCTATGAGCAGATCAACCGGATCGGAAAGCTTCATCTTTCCCGGATCCTGGACCTGTTCAATAAGGTGGCCATCCAGGTCTGTGAGGGCCAGCAGCTGGATATGGATTTTGAAACCATGGACCCGGCCCTGATCCCCATGAAGGATTATATGGACATGATCGAAAGGAAGACTTCGGTACTGCTTGCAGCAAGCATCCAGATCGGAGCTGTCCTGGGGGGGGCCAGCGCAGGAAATGCCATGCACCTCTACGAGTTTGGAAAAAGACTGGGGATGTCCTTCCAGGTCCAGGATGACCTCCTGGATATTTTCGGGGATCCCGGCCAGGTAGGAAAAACCCCCGGAGGAGACATCCTCACCGGTAAAAAGACGTTCCTTTTGCTCAAGGCGATGGAGCTTTGTCCGCCTCACCAGGCCGGTGCCCTTGCTGAACTGATCCGTTCCAACCGGCCAGACCGGGTGGAAAAAGTGATGGAGATCTATTCGGACTGCCGCATTGCCGAATGGGCGGAAAGGGAGAAGGAAAAGTTTGCCCGGGAAGCTCTGGACCAGTTGGACCAGGTCGCCGTGCTTTCTTCCCGAAAGGCTCCGCTGCGGGAGCTGGCCTGGATGCTGCTTCAAAGGACATCCTGAAACCAAATGATTTGATTAGATTCATTCCGGCTTCTTTCCTTTAACCTCACCCCATGCGCAGGGCCCTGTTCCGCAAAAAAACCATTTCTTCCATTCTCCGGGATGTCCAGACCGGTTTTGAGCCCGGGGGACACGGCCCCACCGCCCTGACAAAGGACCTGAATGTGCGGGACCTGACGGCAATGGGAATCGCCGCAATAGTTGGGGCAGGAATCTTTTCCACCATCGGCCAGGCTGCCTACCATGGAGGCCCTGGGGTGGTCCTGCTTTTCATTCTCACCGCCATCTGCTGCGGATTCTCCGCGCTTTGTTACGCTGAATTCGCATCCCGGATCCCCGTATCAGGGAGTGCCTATACCTATGCCTATGCAAGTTTCGGTGAACTCATTGCCTGGATCATCGGCTGGGACCTGTTGATGGAGTATTCCATCGGCAACATCACGGTGGCCATCTCCTGGAGCGGATATTTCACCAATATGCTGGACCGGATGCGGATCCATATTCCTGCGTACTTCACGACCGACTACCTTACAGCTTTCCGGGGATTCCAGGCCGCCCAGACCGGGATGGTGCACGGTTCCCCTCTTCGGGCCCTTCCGGAAACGGTCGTTT
>DATKSX010000149.1:0-3200 GCA_035531415.1 Chitinophagaceae bacterium | reverse complement strand
CCGGTTTTTGGAAAACAATTCCTGGTAAAATGGCGAATTGCCGTTTAGGTATTGCAGCAGCTGGCGGAGCTTTTGCCCCTGAATCCTGGCAAAATGGCCCGGAGTGGGGAATGTCAAAGGAGAAAATCCCATATTATTTTTCGATAACCACCACGGCGGAAGCTATTGTTTTGAGGTGGGATAAGGACACCAAAACCTTTTGAATGCCGATGTTACCCATCACCTTTTGAACGCCCCCAAGGAAACAAAATTCAGGTTTCCCCGCCTCATCGTTTTTGATTTCGATCTCATTCCATGGGGTATCCGCCATCCATCCAGTCCCAAGGGCCTTGAAAAAGGCCTCCTTGGCAGCAAAGCGGGCTGCATAATGCTCGAAAGGATTTCCTTTTGATTCACAATACTCAATCTCATGGGTGGAAAAAACCAATTCCCGGAAACCTGCTTCCCGGGCTATTCTGAGTCCGATCCGGTCCACCTCTATGAGATCCGCTCCCAATCCCGTAATCATAATTAAAGGTAGCCATTTTTGTTTTACAGGGCAGTTCACCAGACCGGGACTCCCGCAACTAACAAGAAAAGAAAGGTCAAAAGTTCAGGTCCGAGCTGAAATGGAGGAAAAAAGATTCCTTCAAACAAGCTGAGAAACCTCAAAAAATCTTTTTACAGAAAAGACCCCAATCCTGAACGAGCTGGAACTCTGGTTCATTTATCGGGAATATCCAGTATTCCTCTTAAGACATAATGCTTTTTATCTAAGTGATTGAAATATAATATGATAGGATAAAAAAAATCCCTTATTCCGATTTCCCCATCGAAGGCTTCCCCAGGGCGGGGTCGAGGGAATTTTTTTTAGGACAAATTATTATACTTTAAGAATGTATATTTAATTCTGATTTGAAAAGTAATCCATTCCTGTGAAGACCCATTCAATTTGTTTCACCCATAAAAACCTCCATTTATGAAAAGGATCTTTACGGTATTTTGCGTTTTTTCCTGTTGTTTGTTCTTCTGTTCTAAAACGGAGGCCCAGACCTTTAATCCCGGAGATAATGTTTTCAACCTTAGTGTTGGATTAGGTGGCGACCTCTACACTGGCGCCGGATATTCAACCACCCTTCCTCCCATCGGTCTCGCCTTCGACCATGGATTAAATGCTCGCAAATGGGGTATCGGCGGATTTATCGGCGTGGCTTCTGCAACCTATCGATATGATTATTACGGGTACGGGTATGATTACTGGAAATATTCCTACAAGATCTTCGGGGTCCGGGGAACCTATCATTTTTACATGAAGGACAATTTCGACGTATATGCTGGAGCCCTGCTGGGTTTTAACGATGTATCGGTAACTTTCAACGGAGCCTACTCTGATTATGGCGGGGTATACACCGAGGGAGGAAGCGGCCTTGCATTCGATATTTTCGTCGGGGGCAGGTACTATTTCTCACCGAAAGTGGGGGTCGTTGCGGAATTGGGTTATGGAATCATGTTCCTCTCGGTGGGGGTTACGTTCAAACTTTAAGGGAAATTCCGGCCTTCCCTTCCTTCGATCAGGAAAACCTTATCCGGACCGGTGAAAGACCTTTCTTAATTCATCGCGGACCTGTTCGAATATCTTCTTCTAGGACTCCGGAATGTTGCTGCCTGCCCTGTTGATATAGAAATTCAACATGGACATGGCAGATTGAAATGGCCTGCCCTTCCTCCTGTGGCTATGCACGGCAGACCGTTTCAGGGATCTGGCGATCTGTCCGGGGTCCTTGAGCTGGAAAAGGTTTTTCCTGAGGTCCAGCGCATTGCTTTGTTCCGTAACCTGGGCGGACCATCACGGGGTTTTCCCGGTACCGGTTCTTTTCTTAGGGGCAGGCATGGGTTTTTAATTCCAGAAATACAAGGATAATACCAGCCCAGGAAGGCCGTTTTTAAAAAGCCGACGGTCAAAGGTGGATCGCCTCGCCATAAGCCGCCTCGACCGCGTCCTTTACCGCTTCGCTCATGGTGGGATGGGGATGGATGGCATCCAGGACCTCCCGGTAGGTGGTCTCCAGTTTCCGGCCCAAAACCGTTTCTGAAATAATCTCGGTGACATTGGCACCGACCATATGGGTACCGAGCCATTCTCCATACCTGGCGTCGAATATCACTTTCACAAAACCTTCCATGGCCCCTGCAGCGCTGGCTTTCCCGGAAGCGGAATAGGGAAATTTACCCACCTTCACCTCGAATCCTGCGTCCCGTGCGGCTTTTTCAGTATAGCCTGCGGATGCGATTTCCGGAGAACAATAGGTGCATCCCGGTACGTTCTGGTAATCCAGGGGTTCGGGCTTATGGGCATATTTCTTTTCTGAAAAGGCGATCATTTCAGTGCAGATGATGGCTTCCTTGGAGGCCACATGGGCCAGGGCCTGACCCGGAGCGCAATCCCCGATGGCATAGACTCCGGGGACGTTGGTCCGGTAATATTCATCCACAGCGACCTTACCCTTATCCGTTTTGATGCCTAGGGATTCCAGGCCAAGGTTCTCAATATTGGCCACGATCCCGACGGCGCTGAGCAGGATATCTGCTTCCAGGGTAATTGGTCCATTAGCCGTCTTGACTTTAGCCCGGACCCCGTTCCCTCCGGTGTCGGCGCTTTCCACGGCGGCATTGGTCATGATCTCAATGCCATATTTCTTGTAAATCTTTTCCATTTCCCTGGAGACCTCTTCATCTTCCAGCGGAACGATCCGGGGCAAAAACTCCACTAGGGTGACCTTGGTCCCCATGGTATAATAAAAATAGGCGAATTCCATTCCGATCGCGCCGGACCCGACGATGATCATGGATTTCGGAATCTGGGTCAGCACCATGGCTTCCCGGTACCCGATGATCTTCTTACCGTCAATTTTCACGCCCGGCAATTCCTTGGACCTGCCTCCGGTGGCAAGGATTATATGCCTTCCCTCGTGAACGGAGGTTTTCCCTTCCCGGTCAGTCACTTCTACCTGGCTGGCTGATTTCAGCTTTCCAGAGCCCGAAAGCACATCGATCTTGTTTTTCTTCATCAGGAACTGCACTCCCTTGCTCATCTTGTCCGCGGAACCCCTGCTCCTCTTGATAATATTTGGAAAATCCGGTTTGGGATCTGCAAGAGCAATCCCATAATCTGAGGCATGGCGGGCATATTCCATCACCTGGGCGGATTTCAGCAGGGCCTT
>DATKSX010000148.1:0-6521 GCA_035531415.1 Chitinophagaceae bacterium | reverse complement strand
CCGAGCAGAGAATTGATCGAAGAAAAATGTTGCCGGCTGAGGATCTCGGTGGGGGCCATGAGGCAGGACTGGAAGCCATTATCCGCCGCAAGCAGCATGGAAAGCAGGGCAACAATGGTCTTTCCGCTTCCCACGTCTCCCTGGAGAAGCCGGTTCATCTGGTGGCCAGAAGCCGTGTCGGTCCTGATTTCCCGGAGCACTTTTTTCTGGGCTCCGGTCAGCTGAAAGGGAAGTTTTTCCTTATAGAAGCGGTTAAACAAATCACCAACTTTTGGAAAAAGAAATCCCCGGGAACTGCCGTGCCGCCGGATCTTCAGCCGGCAGATCCGGACCTGGGAAAGGAAAAGCTCCTCGAACTTCAGCCGCCGCTCGGCAGCCAGGAATTCCGGTCTGGTTTTGGGAAAATGGATTTGCTCCAGTGCCTTCCTTCTGGAGATCAGCCGGAACTCCGCAAGGATGGGGGCAGGAAGGTTCTCCGCGATGTCATGGTCGGAAAGCTTTTCCAGGACCGCAGCGACCAGGCCTCCCAGGGCCCGGGGGCCCAGGCCACGGGACCGGAGTTTTTCGGTGCTGGGGTATACCGGTTCCAGGGCCCATTTGGGGGCCTGGTCCGGACCCGAGACCAGGTCCAGTTCCGGATGGCTGATCTGGGATTTGCCATTGAATATGGAAAGCCTTCCGTAAAGCAGGTACCGGGCTCCGGGAACCAGGCTCCGGTGGATCCAGGTTACTCCCTGAAACCAGATCAGGTCGATGGTGCCGGTGGGATCGGTGAGGGTGGAGGTAAGCCTTCGCTGGGAAGGCTTACCCCCCGAAAGTTTCAGGGGACCGAGCACGCCCCGCACCTGGACATAATCCGTTTCGGCTGCGGAGCTTCCAATGGGGCGCACTTCGGATTTATCGATATGGCGGTGCGGAAAATGGAGCAGCAGATCACCGAACGTGAAGATGCCCAACTCCTTTTTGAGCAGTTCGGCGCGCTGGGGCCCGACCCCCCTGAGGTACACGATCGGGTTGGTCCATATGGAGGGTTCGCTCGGAATGGCGCGGGGCTTTTTGGGAAAGGTAAGGCAGGAGGGGAAAAGCAGGAAAGAGAAAACCGGAACCGGGTTCAGCCCGGGATCAGGTCGGCATGGCCTTCCACCCAGGAACGCATCCACTGGGTGGTGACCGATTTGGGTCTTTCGATGGAAAGACCCAGGGCCCGGTCCCAGCACAGGGAAGCCAGGACTCCCAAAGCCCGGGACACACCGAACAGCACCGTATAGAATTCATATTCCACCAGCCCGTAATGAACCAGCAGGGCGCCGGAATGCGCGTCCACATTCGGCCAGGGATTTTTCACCTTCCCGGTCAGCTTGAGAATGTCCGGAACCACTTCGTAGATGTTCCAGACGATATGGACCAGCTCATCGTCCGGAAAATGTTTTTGGGCGAACTCCATCAGGGCCGTGAAACGGGGATCGGTCCTGCGCAGGACCGCATGACCGTATCCGGGAACCACCTTTCCTTCCGAAAGGGTTTTTTTGACATACGCAGCGATCTGCTCCTTTCCCGGGATCCCGGGTCCGAGCTCTTCCCGCATCTGGTCGATCCACCGGATCACCTCCTGGTTGGCGAGTCCATGCAGCGGCCCTGCCAGCCCGTTCATCCCGGAGGAAAGGGAAAGATAGGCGTCACTCAGGCCCGACCCGACCAGGTGGGTTGCGTGGGCGCTTACGTTTCCGCCTTCATGGTCCGCGTGGATGGTCATGTACAGACGCATCAGCTCCCGGAAACTTTCCTCATCATAGCCGAGCATGTGCCCGAAATTCCCGGCCCAGTCCAGGTTGGGATCGGGCTGGATGTTGTCCCCGCCCCGGTATTTCTTCCGGTAGATATAGGCTGCCACGCGGGGAAGCCTGGCGATGAGGTTAAACGAATCCTCGAACGTATAGTCCCAGTAATCTTTCTTGCTGATGCCGGAATGGTAGGCCCTGGAAAATTTGGATTCCGTCTGCAGGGCAAGTATGGCCATGGAGAACATGGTCATGGGATGGGTGGAAAGGGGAAGGGCGTCAATGACGGAAAAGACATGGTTGGGCACATGGGACCGGCGGCCCAAGGCATTGGTCACATACTCCACATCTTCGGAGCCGGGCAAATCCCCCACCAGCATCAGATAGAAAAGTCCTTCCGGAAGGGGTTCATTGCCCCCTGCAGCCTTGGGCAGTTTATCCCGGAGCTGGGGAATGGAAAAACCCCGGAACCGGATCCCTTCATTTGGATCCAGCAGGGAAGTCTCCGTAACCAGCCCGGTCATCCCCCGCATGCCCTGGTATACCTGGGCCACAGTCACCTCCTCCACCTTGGTATCCCCATGGTCTTTCAGGATATCCTTGATTTCCCTCGAGAGTTCTTCGGCCTTCACCTTGAACTTATCCTTGATATATCCCATGACGGGTGATTTTGGCGTTTCAAAATTAGCGCAATTTGCCCACACAAAAGCAGGTCCGGGTGCCTCATTTGGGGGCCCTGACATATAATCTCCAGGCGATCAACCCGAAGATCAGATTGGGCAGCCATACGGCTATAAAAGGGTTCAGGCTGCCCTTGGTGGAGAAGGTATAGGAAAACTGCATGCACACGATATAGGCCGAGCTGATCGCAATGCCCAGGGCGATATGCAGCCCGCTTCCTCCCCGGATCCGCCGGCAGGCGATCACCGCCCCGATCATGGTCAGGATCACCACAGCAACCGGGGCCGCGATCCGCTTGTATTTCTCCACGTAGAGCGCATTGATCCCCTGGACCCCCCGGAGCTTCTGTTGCGCAATATGGGCGTTCAGAACCGGGGTGGACATCCCCTCCATGGCATCCTGCTGGGGCTTGAGGTCCGAAGGGAGCATGGGGATCTTCAGGATGGTGTCATGGACCAGCCAGATGGCCTCGTGCAGGCCGTTGATCACGTGCACGGCAGCATGACGGGTGACCCATCCCTTGCGTGCGGTATCCCAGACCACGGATTCGGCTTCGAATTTATAGACCAGCTGCTGACCCTTCATTCTGCTGAGAATGAAATCGTATCCGGCCCGGTAAGTCGGATCATAGCTCATGATGCTGACATAGGTCTTGGGATCAATGCGCAGGTGGATATTGCTCACCGGCCCGGTCGGGGTCCGGTTGTTCACATAAGTGTCTTCGAACAGGAGTCGTACCCGGTTCGCCCAGGGGATGAAGGACCGGTTTCCGGCCATCAGGACCAGGCAAAGCAGGATCCCTCCGACCCAGTAGGGCCGCATGTACCGGTTAAAACTGACCCCGCTGCCGATGATGGCGATGATTTCGGACTGGTAGGCCATCTTGGAAGTGAAATAGATCACGGCCAGGAAGGTGAACAATGGGAAGAGCATGGCCGTGATATAGGGGACAAAGGCCACATAATATCCCAGGACAATTTCCCTGAAGGTGAGGCTGTTATTGACAAAATCATCCAGCTTCTCGGTGATGTCGATTACCACTGCGATGATCACGAAAAGCAGGATGGCGAACAGGAATGTGCTGAGGAACCTGCGCAGGATATACCAGTCAATCTTCTTCATGGATTGGGTCGGCAGAAGCAATTTGGCCGAATTTAGGCATAATCCCGGGATCCCTCCGGAGCCCCAATCTCACCGGGATGAAATAATTTAGCGGTTTTTCAGTTAAGCATTGACCCGCACCCTGACTGCATGCCCCTGACCCGACCCATCCTCCTGCGCCTGCTCCTGGTGGGAGCGGCAGCGCTGATATGGGCCGACACGACCGGCCAGGTGAACCTTTTGCTTCATAATGACTCGGCCCGGGATTCCGCGCTGGCCCGATCGCAGCGCGATGATTCGGCCTTTCTTTCCAGGGACCTTCCCAACGCCCAAATGGACACCAAAAAATGGTCCTGGAACCGCAGGTTCTTCCAGAACCTGTTCACGCGCTATAATTATTATTTCAATGCCGAAACCAAGCTCGAGGAGTCCCTCAGCAGGGTCCAGCAGTTGTACAAGGAAGACTATACCCGCCTGCTTCCCCTGTATCCCTACAAGATGTCGGATATGAACCTGGTCAAGCGGGACCTGGACTCTGTGATCCTCCAGGCTTCCCTCGGAGTTGAGATCCATGACCTGAGGGGAAAATGGATTCCGGACCTTTATCTGCTGATCGGCAGGGCTTATTATTATGAGGGAAGTTTTACCAAGGCCACGGAGGCCTTCCAGTATATCAACGTCCATTATGCCCCAAAGAACCCGCAGGATTTCACGCCGGTGATCGGTTCTGCCGGTTATGAGCCCCATGCCCAGATCTCGGTATCCAGCCCGGAAAAGCAGCAGGAAGCCCTCTACCGGTTCAAGCACCACCAGGAAAGGAATGACGCCTTCCTTTGGAGGGCCAGGACCATGACCGAATCCGGGGATTATGCCCAGGCCCTTTCCCTGCTCAATATCCTGGAATCGGATCCCCAATTTCCCCAAAGGCTGAAGGGTTCCCTGGCGGAGGTGCAGTCCTATTATTATTACAGCCAGGGCCAGTATCAGAAATTGAAAGCCCCGCTGGAAGCCGCCATCCGCTACAGTTCAGACTCTTACCAGAAATCCCGCTGGGAATTTCTGCTGGCCCAGCTCAGCCAGGATGCGGGCGATGTCCCCGGAGCGATCTCCCATTATACCCTGGCCATCCGCTTCACCTCGGAACCCCTGATGGATTTTTACGCCAATTTCAATATCGCCATGATCCAGGTGAACCAGGGCCAAGGGACCGAAGCGAAAAATATCCGGGCGCTGGTGGCGATGGCCCGGAGGAATAAGTATCAGGCCTACCGGGGGATCCTTTATTACGGAATCGCCAAGGTTGAAGAGGGTTACGGCGATGACGCCGGAGCCCGGTACTGGCTGGTACAAAGCATCCGGGCGAGTTCCGGGGAACCGGAGCAGCTCACCCAGTCCTACCAAATGCTGGCCGGCCTGTACTATAAGAAATCCAGGTTTATACGGTCCTACGATTATTATGACAGCACCCGCATCGCCATGGCCCGGTGGCCCGAATTCCCGGATACCGCTGCGGTGAACAACCGGCGCAACCAGCTCAAACTGGTTGTATTCCAGCTCGGGGTGATCAGCCGCCAGGATTCCCTTCAACGCATTGCAGTCCTTCCCGATTCGCAGCAAAAGGCCTTCCTGCTGCGGCTCCTGGCAGAGCGCAAAGCGGCCCTGAAGAGGGAGCAGAAAGCGCTGCGCAGAGCCCAGCAGGCCGCCCAGGGCGAACCAGCCGGCTCAGAGATCCCGGGAGCTGCCTCAGGAAACAGTGGAACCAGTTCGGGAACCTGGTATTTCTATAATCCCGTGAGCCTCGCTTCCGGGTTCAATACCTTCCGGGAGCAATGGGGCACCCGGCCCCTGGTGGACAACTGGAGGAGATCTGCCGCCATAACCGGATTGGGAGGGGTGAGCTCTCAAATTTCCCGGACGGACAGCATCCAGAGCGCGGCCATGGCCCAGGCGGCCAATTCTGCGGCCGCTTTGGACCTGGCTTCCCTCTATGAGGGCCTTCCCAATACTCCGGACAAGCTCACCCGGTCTAACGATTCCCTCATCGAGGCCTATTTCAACCTCGGAAGGATTTTCTTTGAAGGCCTGGACAACCTGCCTGCCTCCATCGATGCCTATGAGACGCTCCACCGCCGATTCCCCGATAATGAACACCAGCAACAGACTGCCTATATGCTTTTCCTGCTTTACGGCAGGAACCATGAGCAGGATCGCAGGGATTCCACCGGAAAGTTCATCCTGTCCAAGTACGCCGGAAGCCCTTTCGCAGACCTGGTCCAGGGCGGCAGGAGGGTAAGCCAGGATTCCCTGCGCCAGGCCGAGGTCAGCGCATTCTACGATTCCACCTATCTGGATTACCTCGGAGGGGATTATGCTGGCGTGATCCAGCGCAAGATCATGGCCGACCACCTTTTCGCAGGCAATGAACTTCAGGATAAATTCGACCTGCTCCAGGCCATGGCCATAATCCATACCGCTCCGGACAGCACCGGCATGGGGGCGATCGCCGGGGTGATGCGGGCCCACCCAAATGGAGCTGTTCACGACCAGGCCGCTGCCATCCTGGATGCCCTCCGTCATAAACAGGAGACCATCGATTACCTCACCCACCTCCAGCTGGAACCGGACTCTGCTCAAAATTCCCTCACCTCTGGAAGTGGTGCCCCTCCAGCAAGTTCTGCCCCGGTTAATCCGGCTCCCCCGGCCCCCAGGCCGGTGACCGGCCTCGCCGGAAGCCCGGTCGGGCCAACCTTAACGCCGCAACCCGGGATCCGGGGATCAATTCAGGTTACCGGACGGAACCTTCCCGGAAATAACCAAATCTTCCGGATCAGGGATTCCATCAACCGGCATATCAGCGATTCGGTCCTCGAGGCTTCTGAATTGGTAAGAGCAGACAGCAACTCCGCAAAGAAGCGGGCCGATTCCCTGAAAGCGGCCCTGGCTTCTGCCCGCCTGGTGACT
>DATKSX010000147.1:0-7148 GCA_035531415.1 Chitinophagaceae bacterium | reverse complement strand
ATCAATTTCTCATACTTCAGGGACTGGGTATTGTAGAAATATTTGATCTTCTTCATCGGGTGCATCCAATTATCCAGGTCTGAATGGGAGGATTCTTCAGCGCCGGAAGGATTTACTGAGATAATCCTGAACCTTTGATATTTTTGTGCGGCCAGTCCAGGCCTGCGCAGCTCCGTAGGCAATTAAAAATACAAAATTATATCCTGGGGCCCAGTCCAATTCGGAAGGGAATGTTAAAATTCGGTTGAAGCCATGATGACATCGCAACAGATCAGGGAGCGGTTTCTGGAATTTTTCAGGGAGCGGGGTCATCAAATACTTCCCTCGGCGCCCATCGTGGTGAAAAATGATCCCACCCTGCTGTTCACCAACGCGGGGATGAACCAGTTCAAGGATTATTTCCTGGGCAACCGGGTTCCGGAATTCAAGAGGGTGGCTGATACCCAGAAATGCCTCCGAGTTAGCGGAAAGCACAATGACCTGGAAGAGGTAGGGATCGATACCTATCATCACACAATGTTCGAGATGCTCGGAAACTGGAGCTTCGGGGATTACTTCAAGAAAGAAGCCGTTGCCTGGAGCTGGGAATTGCTTACTGAAGTTTTCGGGATTCCAAAGGACCGCCTCTATGTCACCATCTTCGCAGGGGATGAAGAGGAAAATCTACCCTCCGATGAGGAAACCCTCAGGGAATGGAAAAAATGGGTTCCGGTCGACCGGATCCTGCCTGGGGATAAATTCGACAACTTTTGGGAAATGGGGGATACCGGTCCCTGTGGCCCCTGCACAGAGATCCATGTGGATTGCAGGACCGACGATGCCAGAAAATCCCGGGCCGGAAAATATCTGATCAATCAGGGAAATCCGGAAGTGATCGAGATCTGGAATAATGTCTTCATCCAGTACAACCGGCTCCGGGACGGAAGCCTGAATCCGCTCCCTGCAAAACATGTGGATACCGGCATGGGGCTGGAACGCCTGGTCCGGGTGATCCAGAACAAACAGTCCAACTACGATACCGACCTTTTCGAGCCCGTGCTCCGGAAAACTGCATCTTGCTGCTCCAGGACCTATACCGGTTCGAATTCCGACGCAGACAAGGCCTTCCGTGTCGTTGCGGACCATATCCGGGCCATCTGTTTCACCATTGCCGACGGTCAGCTTCCCTCCAATACCGGTGCCGGATATGTGGTCCGCCGGATCCTGCGCAGGGCCACCCGTTATTATTATTCTTTCCTGGACCGGCAAACTCCCCTGCTGCACGAGCTGGTCCCGGTGGTTGCCGGTCAGTTTGCTACGGTATTCCCTAACCTGAAACAACAGGAGTCCTTTGTCCAAAAGGTCGTTTTTGAGGAAGAAGAAGCTTTCCTCAGGACCATCCAGTCCGGAATTGCCCTGTTCACCTCCTATATCCGCCAGGGAAAGGCCCTGGGCTCCGGATCCCCGGAACCCCTGCTGGTCCCGGCGGGCAATGGAAAAACTTATGAGACCCGGGGCAAAATGGTTTCCGGATCTTTCGCTTTCGACCTGTACGACACTTATGGGTTTCCAATGGACCTGACCCGGTTGCTGGCCGGGGAGGAAGGATGGGGTATAGATGAACCCGGGTTCGAGAAGGCTATGGCTGGACAAAAAGACCGGAGCCGGAAAGCGGGAGCCATGGATACGGGCGATTGGCATGTGCTTCGCGATGGAGCCACCAGCTTTACCGGCTACGAACAGACCAGCGGCCCGGCCCTGGTCCGGAAATGGCGCCAGGTGACCGCGAAGAACAAAAAGCAATTCCAGCTGGTTTTAGACCATACTCCTTTCTATGCAGAAAGCGGGGGCCAGGTCGGCGATACGGGAATACTGGACTTTTCCGGAGACCAGGTCGGAATTACCGATACCCGGAAGGAAAACGGGATTACCCTCCATTTAGCAGACAGCCTGCCCCGGGATCCGGAGGCTTCGCTGCAGGCGATCGTGGACGGAACCAGAAGGCAGGAAATCGCCTGCCATCACAGCGCCACCCACCTGCTCCATGCGGCCCTGCGCCAGATTCTGGGCACTCATGTCCAGCAGAAAGGCTCCCTGGTGGCTCCGGACCGGCTCCGCTTTGATTTCAGCCATTTCGCCCGGATGACAGACGAGGAACTGGGAGCCGTGGAGGCCCTGGTGAACCGCAAGATCCGGGAAAACATCCCCGTGGTGATTCAGGAAATGCCCAAGGAGGAGGCCCTCCGGATGGGTGCCATGGCCCTGTTCGGAGAAAAGTACGGAGATCAGGTAAGGGTGATTACGATGGACCCCTCCTATTCCATCGAACTCTGTGGTGGCACTCATGTAAAGGCCACCGGGGAGATCGGCATGGTCCGGATCCTTGCAGAAACAGGCATCGCTGCCGGGGTCCGGAGGATTGAAGCCGTGGCCGGAGGAACCGCTGAGGCCTATCTCAATGAGCAAGTGGCCCTGCTCCGGAGCCTTTCCGGGCGACTACACCATCCCAAGGATCCAATTCGAGCCCTGGATGAACTGATCCAATCCCGGGAACGTCTGGAAAAACAGCAGGAAACCTACAATAGCCAGCGGCTGGAACAGACCGCTAAGGACCTATTGGCCGGGTCTGTGGATTTCGGAGGCATTTCTTTCATTGGGGCCCTGATTCCGGGGATCAGCCATCCGGATGATCTGAAGAAGCTGATGTTCCTGCTGAAAGCCCGCCTTTCAGCCTATTTCGTGGTCCTGGCTGCAGACCTGGAGGGAAAGGCCCAGGTCGCCATCCTGATCGATGAGCAGACTTCCTCCCGGAAGAAATGGGATGCCGCTGCCCTAATTCGTTCCCGGGTGGCTCCAAGGATCCGGGGTGGCGGCGGTGGCCAGGCCACCCTGGCCACCGCAGGAGGCCAGGATCCCTCGGGTTTGGAAGCATTAATCCGGGAGCTGCGCGAGATGGTTCAGGCCGGCTGAGGGTCTTCCCTGCGAAAGGTTATTTTTGTGCTCTGCTATTTTTTTCTATGTCCCCTGACAGCTTTGAAATCGTGGTCGGACTGGAAGTCCATGCCCAACTGCTTACTCAAAGCAAGCTGTTCAGCTCCGAAAGCACGGCATTTGGCGCAGCTCCCAATACCCAGACCAGCCCCATCACCCTCGGCCATCCCGGGACCCTTCCCCGGGTCAACCGGAGGGCCGTGGAACTGGCCCTGAAAATGGGCATGGCATGCCATTGCAGCCTGGAACCCCACAGCTATTTTGCCCGGAAGAATTATTTCTATCCCGATCTCCCCAAGGGGTACCAGATCTCCCAGCACCGGCTGCCTCTTTGCGGCCCGGGATGGATCCGGATCGGGGGGGAGGAGGGGCCCAGGGAGATCCGCATTGCCAGAATCCACCTGGAAGAGGATGCCGGCAAAAGCCTACACGATCTTGACCCGGAATTCTCCTGCATAGATTTCAACCGGGCCGGAATTCCCCTTATTGAGATCGTCACGGAACCGGACCTCCACAGCGGAAAAGAAGCGGCAGCCTACCTGACCGAGCTCAGAAGGCTGGTGCGCTGGCTGGAGGTTTGCGACGGCAATATGGAAGAAGGAAGCATGCGATGTGATGCCAATATTTCGCTCAGGTACCGGGGAGCCCGGGAACTGGGGACGAAGGTAGAGGTCAAGAACATGAACTCCATCCGCCATGTGAACAGAGCCATTGAGGCGGAAGCCAGAAGACAGTATGGCATTCTGGAGGCAGGTGGGTCGGTACGGCAGGAGACCCGGAGCTTTGATGCCGGAAAGGGGGAAAGTTTTCCAATGCGGGCCAAGGAAACCGCAGACGATTACCGTTATTTCCCGGAACCCGACCTGGCCCCCCTGGATTGCAATCCTTCCTGGCTGGAAGCGATTCGTAGCTCACTTCCCGAACTACCCGAAGCAAGGACCGAAAGATATATTGCATCTTTTGGCCTTTCCCCCTATGATGCCCGGGGCCTTTCGGAAGACCGGGATACCGGGGATTATTTTGATTCGGTCCTCTCCCTCGGAGCCGATCCGAAAGCAACTGCCAACTGGATCCTCGGTCCGGTGAAATCCTGGCTCAATGAGCATCCGGGTGCTGACATTCCCCTTCCCGCCCCCAGGCTGGCAGAGTTGACCCTCCTGGTTCAGGAGGGCAGCATCAGTTTTTCAGCGGCTTCCGCCCGGGTCTTACCGGAACTGCTCCGGGATCCGGAAGCGACGGCAATCCAGGTTGCCCATTCCCTGGACCTGATTCAGGACAGGGACCAGAACCGGATCGAGGCCCTGGTAGACGAGGTCCTCGGGGAAATGAAAGACAAGGTCCTGGAATACCGGAAGGGCAAAAAAGGATTGATCGGCCTGTTTGTCGGTGAAGTGATGAAAAAATCCGGAGGGAATGCGGACCCCGAACTGACCCGGGAAATGCTGGAAAAAAAACTCAGGTTAAATAATTAGATAGGCCTTATTCAAAAAAATTAGGGGCTGCTAGACAGCAGCCCCCCTGATTAAAAGTTAACCATATCCTATGAAAAACCAATACGAATATACCAGCAATCCCCACCCCCATCCAGCCGATTTAGCCAATGACGTGAATTTTTCAGGGAACGCTTGATCCAGCCATTTTTCCGCCGAAAAGGGCCCTTGGATGGGCGTATTTTATCCCGGTAACCTACCTTTGACCCATGAAAAAATGGTACCCGATCCTGATCATCAGCCTTTTCTGGGCAGGTTGTGTGACCCCCGAGTCCGGAAATTTCCGGCTGACAGTCAACTTGGACAATACTCCCCTGCAAAGCGTTTACCTGGAGGAGGTGGCCATCGGGGGAAACAAGTTGGTGGATACCACGCAGATCGAAGACGCTTCAGGCCGGTTTTCCTTCACCGGCTATGTGAATGGCGAAGGGCTATACCGCATCCGGTTCTCCCTGGGAAAAACAATCTACCTGGTTCTGAAAACCGGGAAGGTCCAGGTCTCAGGAAACTATAATCAATTGGACCATCTGGCGTTCCAGGGTTCTCCCGGCTCCACCGATCTGAACCGGTTTATTCAGACCATGGCCCGCATGAATTCCGCAATCCGGGAACTCGCCCTTCAATACGACAGCCTGAAACAGGCCGGAATCAGCGACACCCTGCTTACCCAGAGAACCACGGCCCTGGACGACAGCGCAGACCACCAGGTGGCCCTTATTGACCAATTTGCGCGCCAGACCAGCAGTGCAGTATGCGCGGTCTTCGCCCTGGGCCTGCTGAAAAGCGATGAAGATCTTCTTGCCGCCAAGGGGATTTTTGACAGCCTGAAAATGCGTTTCCCCCTTTCCAAACTTGCCGATTCGGCCCTGAACGAATACGATCTGTATATGAACAACAACGGGGTAACCGTGAAAGTGAAACAGGGACAGGAGGCCCCCGGGATCCAACTCCCGGATCCCTCCGGTAAACTGGTCTCCTTGCAATCCTTCAGAGGTAAATATGTCCTGGTGGACTTCTGGGCCTCCTGGTGTGAGCCCTGCAGGCAGGAAAATCCCAACGTGGTCCGGGAATACGATAAATTCCGAAAAAAAGGTTTCACCATCCTGGGAGTTTCCCTGGATTCCCGGAAGGCGGCCTGGACTGAGGCCATCCGTCAGGATGGACTTACCTGGGAGGAGGTGAGTGACCTGAAAGGCTGGGACAGCAAACCCGCAGCCGATTACGGGGTAGAAGCCATTCCTGCGAATTTCCTGCTGGATCCCCAGGGCAGGGTGGTCGCCATCAACCTCAGGGGGGATGACCTCGATCAGGAACTCAGCAACCTGCTCAAATAGGTTTTACCTGCGATCCGCCATCCGATTCTTCCGGCCTGCTGAATTGGCCGAGGCCAAGCCGGTCCAGGTCAATATCCCCTTCATCTTCCAAAACGGACCATAAAGGTTCCTGCATCGAAGCTTTTTTCCAAAGATGCCTTTCCATCCACAGCAAAAGGGCCGGAAGCAGGGTCAGGTTGCTGATCATGGCCAGGACCAGGGTCAGGGAGGTAAGCCATCCCAAGGCACGGGTCCCTTCAAAACCTGAAAAGCAGAAGATCAGAAATCCGGCTATCAGGATCAGTCCTGTAAACACGATGCTGAGCCCTGTTTCATGGATGGTCCGCCGCACCGTTGCAGAAATATCATATCTGAATCGGGGAAGCTCCTGCCTGAAGTTGATCAGGAAACGGATGGTCACGTCGATGGCGATCCCCAGGGCAATGCTGAAGACCAGGACGGTGGATGGCTTCAGGTGCACACCCGCCCAGCCCATGATGCCTGCGGTAACCACCAGGGGGATCAGGTTCGGCACCAGGGCGATGGCCAGCATTTTCCAGCTGCGAAACAGGTACAACATACAGCAGAGGATCAGCCCGATGGCCAGCAGGATACTGTCTTTAAGGCCATTGATAATATAGCGGCTCCCTTCCAGGAAGATCATGCTTGTGCCGGTAAAGGTTACCTGGTAACGGGAAGTGTCGAAGATCCGGTTCACCTGGGGTTTGAGGGAGGCTAATAGGGCTGCCAGGTCCCGGGAGCCGATATCCTTCATGTTTACACTGACCCGGGCTATTTGTCTGGTGCTGTCCATGAAAGAGGAAAGCAGGTCGTTGATCTGACTTCCCTTCATGCCGGGTTCCTTCCGGGGGGCGAGGTATGGAGCGATGAAGGGCAGCTCAAATTCATTGGGAAGCCGGTAATCCGCCGGGTTGCCCCCATAGAATGCCTGTAATGCGAATTTGATGCCTTCCGTGACGGAAACCGGTTTACCGAACTGGGGCTTTGAGGCCAGCAGCTGGGAAAGGGAATCCAGTTTTCCCAATACCTTCAGGCTGAATATGCCGGATCTCCGGCGGGTATTTACGAGGATCTCCAAAGGCATCACCCCGTTGAATTGCTGTTGAAAGAATTCCAGATCCTGATACAACAGGCTGGAATGGGGGATATCATCCACGATATAAGCCACCGAATTAAGCTTCAGCATCCCCAGGACTGCTAGCACGATCAGGGCCGCGGTCCCCCCGTAGATCCAGGGCCGGTTCCGGAACACAATCCGGTCGATGCCTCCCAGGAACCAATGCATCAACCGGCTTTCAAGGTAGCTGGTATGCGTCACTTTTGGTTCCGGGAAATAGCTCAGTATGGTGGGAAG
>DATKSX010000146.1:0-4707 GCA_035531415.1 Chitinophagaceae bacterium | reverse complement strand
CCGACTTCAGATACATACTCCCGGAGCACTTCCTCCATGGTGGTGAACCGGGTATAATCATCCAGCATATAGGTCTTGTAGGGCTTGCCAAAGAAGGCAGCAGTATCCAAATGCGGGGAAATTTGCTTCGGGTCCTTGTGGTAGCCATTTTCCACCTGCATGGAAAGCCCCCTTTCGGCAAGAGCCGGCCCGAATTCCGGGGAAAGGTCCAGCCTGGGGATATGGACCGGATCATAGGATTCCGAAAAAGGAGAGAATATTTCCACCCGGTAATTGCTGTCCGATACGAAATTGGTCTCTGCCACGATCTCCCCAGGTCCGTAAAAATCCCTTAGGTCAAAATGGACCATCCCGGAATCATCGCTCAGGCTGGCTTCCATCTGGATCCTTTTTCCTGGTACCGAAAGATAGGCCAGTACCCCGGGAGCAGCTTTTCCGGTCCGGACATCCGTCACCTTTCCTGTAATGATATGGCCATGAATTTCGGGCACATATGTTTCCGGGCGCTGGAAAACAGGAAGTACCCGGCCGTCCATTGCTTCCGGAAAGGAGTCCGGATCCGCTCCCAGAGGATAATTTCCCCTTCCGGTCATCCAAAGGGCATTGAGGATGCCGGTTTGCGGAAATGCCGGAAGGCTGTCGATGCGGAAAACCGAAACGGACAAGTCCGCTGAAACCCCGGTCCCCGATGGATCTTCGGTATCCAGGGTGATGGTGACCTTCCGGCGGTTGCCGTAGGAAGGCTGGTCGGCAGCTGCATGTACTTCCAGACGGCGGGCAGAAGGATGGAAAAAGCTGGTGGATGCCAACTCCTGGCGGTCCGGACCAAAAACCGTTGCCCGGTAAAAGCCCGGAGGAAACCGGGCGATTGCCACGGAAAATTCCGCCTGATGGTCCTGAATGGTTTGAGACCCGCTCCAAAGGGTTTTTCCTTCAAGGCTCAGTTCGAGGGTTGCCAGACCCGGTGCCGTTCCATATACCGTGATCTGCAGGGAATCCAGGGATGCCCGGTCCAGCCGGAGGGTCATTCCGCTGTCGGCCACCGGAGGCAGGGCCCGGACCATGGTGTCCCCTTCCCGGATCTGGATCAGGGCCTTATATCCCCCCGTCTCAACGGGGGTGAAAACGAATGATCCCCTTCCTTCCCTCCCCCATTGGAAAGATTCGACCGTATCTCCACGGGGCCCCTCAATTACACCGGTCCCTGTGGTCATTGCTCCATCCTGCCCGGATACAAAAAAATCCACCCGGGCGGGAATCCCGGCAACCAGATGACCTCCTTCCGGAACAAACAAAATTCCTTCCGTCCGGCTACCTTCCGGAGGCCGGACATCTCCAGGATGCGTGGAATTGACCAGGGTGAGCAGCTGGCTGAAATAATCCTCAGGAGGAAAATTCTTCATCCAGGCCGTATAGCAACGCAGCAGGTAATTGCCGGACCGCAGGGTCAGGGGCAACAGCAGGGAGCCATTACCCCTTCCCCCATTCAGGGCCACCTTGGTCTGGATCAGGGGATGGTGCGCCGAATCCAGAATTTCCAGATAGGCGACCCTGCTGATGGAAAGGGGGGCGGTGTACTGACTGTCCAGATCAAAAATGCTGAACCAGATCCGCTCCCCGGCCAGGTAAAAGGTCCGGTCTGTCTGGACGAAAATCTTTTCGGTCATCGGGGGAAGGGATCCCTGGCCCAGCACAGGAAATCCGGTCCAGGGCAAACCCATCACCAGGATCAGGCACCGGTATGAAAATGGATTCCTCATTTCTGGTAAATGGTTTTTAATATTAAAAGTTCCCCCCTGCCCTGAAATCCGGGGTTTCTCCCGCCCCTGGTCAGGGCCAGAAGGAGGGCTTCACCTTGGTCCCCGTTGCTGTGCAATCCACACAAGGCGGAGTGGACCCATAATAATTGAAAATCCCGTCCTGGGTGATCGGATCCAGGCTTGGTCCGAAATAATAGGACAGGCTGTCGCCCGGGACCACCACCAGGGGACACCCGAGCGGCTGGTTCCAGTCCACGGGCATCTGGGCATTGCTGACGAAGATCCGTTGATCCACTTCGGTGCCCACGCTTAGGTATCCGATGACCTGCTGCTCCGGATGGGTAACACAGACCAGATTCCCATGGCCCGTGAAAGGAAGGGGATCAAAAATAGTCCCGAGATTTTGGGTGTTCGCCCTGAGGCTGGTCCAGAACTGGAAGGCCTGACTGCTCAGGGCGTACTGATGCACCAGGATACTATAAAGCACGCTGAGCTGCTGGGCGTGGTCGGGAATGGTTACCAGGAGGGCCTGACTCACCACGTTTTTGGAAAGGCCCGAGGAGCTCCCCAGCAGGATGCCGGAAGAACTGTCGGTTTTCCAGCAGGTATAAATATCAACCCCCGGTGCCAGTGGAACGATTTGGCCACCCTGATAGAGGAAAAAAGCCTTGTAATAGGCATGAAACTGCCAGGTCTCCTCATATTGCCAGAGGTAATATTCGGTGGCTCCCTCCGGACCATGGGTATTGGCATAGACCTGCAGATTTCCGTTGACCAAATTCCAGGAAATACTGTCAATAGGAGTGGCCGGGACAGGCAACTGGAAATCGGACTGGTACTGATTTCCGTCGGTAGTGATGATATTCAGCCTCAGGCTGTCGGTGATTCCGTTCAGGGTACCCAGGGTATAATAGCCCGAGCCCTGTTCCAAAAGAGGGTACACGGAACCATTCGCATCCTCCACACTGACCTGCGCCCCGGTCTCCGGTACGATTCCGAAAGAGTCCCGAAGCGAGCGGGTTCGGGACAATTTGATGGTGGTCGGCCCATTCACGTTGATAAACCCTTCCACCACCAGGTCTTCCGGGTTTTGGTTGGTGGGGGGAGGATTAAATGGAGTGACGCAGCCTGGCCATCCTGCCAGGAGGCAGGCGGCAGCCATCAACAGACCCGTTACCCGAAAATTATTCCTGTTCATCCCCATGGGGTTTGATGCGTTTTGCCCGGTATTTCCATCCCAAAACCACCAGCTGGAATCTGCACCTGGATGGAAAAGGCCTCTTCATGTCCCGCAAAATGGTTTCATACAATCCGCTTCGTTCCTCTCCCGGAATCCCTGCTTTCCCCTGAGCCATCATGGCCAGAAGGAAGGTTTCACATTCGATCCAATGGTCGTGCAATCCACACAGGGAGGGTAGGAACCGTAAAAACTGGATAACCCGTCCTGGGTGATCGGAAGCAGACTGGGTCCGAAATAAAAGGAAAATTGGCCGTCCGGGACCACAATCAGGGGACACCCGGGCGGTTGGTTCCAGTCCATGGGCATCTGGGCCTTGCTGATGAAGATCCGCTGGTCCACTTCACTGCCCACGCTGACGTATCCGATCACCTTTTGCTCCGGATGGGTCACACAGACCAGGTTGCCCTGCCCCGTGGAGGGCACCGGGTCAAAGATGGTTCCCAGTTGTTCCGTGTTGGCCCTGAGGCTGGTCCAGAACTGGAAGGCCTGGTTGCCCAAGGCATACTGATGCACGAGGATACTATACAAAACGCTGAGCTGCTGGGCATGATCGGGTATGGTCACCAGGGGGGCCCGGTCCACGACATTTTGGGAAAGCCCTGAGGAGGTCCCGAGCAGGATGTTGGTGGAATAGTCGGATTTCCAGCAGGTATAGATATCTTCTCCCGGAGGGAGGGGAACCACCTGCCCATCCTGCCAAAGAAAGAAGGCTTTGTAATAGGAATGAAATTGCAAGGTCTCCTCATACCGCCAGAGATAATAATCTGTCGCACCCTCCGGTCCATGGGTATTGGCGTAGATCTGCAGGTTTCCGTTGACGATTTTCCAGGAAATGCTGTCGATCGGAGTGGCCGGGACCGGTGCCTGGAAATCCGACTGGTACTGGTTTCCGTCGGTGGTGATGATATTCAGCCGCAGGCTGTCGGAGATCCCGCCGGGGGAGCTCATGGTATAATTCCCCGAACCCTCGTCAAACAGGGGATATACTGAACCGTTGACATCCTCCACGCTGACCTGGGCCCCGGATTCCGGCACGATTCCGAAGGAGTCCCTCAGGGACCTGGTGCGGGACAATTGAACGGTGGTCGGTCCATTTACATTGATCAGCCCTTCCACCACCAGTTCATCGGGGTTATTGTTCGTGGGCGGTGGGTTAAAAGGAGTGACGCAGCCTTCCAATCCTGCCAACAGGCAGGCGGCCGCCTCCAGAAAGCCCAACACCAGAAAGCCATTCCCCTTCATATTAATTTCGTTTGAGGCACCGGTCCCGGGATTGCGGAACTCATTACAGCGGATTGCCATCAGAACCGGATATTATACGTGATGTAAGGAATCGCGGTCCCGAAAACCGACAACTGATACCCATCCACCGCCCCATGCTCTGAAATGAAATAAACCGAATAGGCATTCTTCCTCCCCGTGAGATTATACACCCCGATCGTCCAGGAATTATGGGAGAACTGATGCACCTTATGGTTGCCTTCGATGTTCATGGAAAAGTCCGCCCTGAAATAATCCGGGATCCTGAAAGCGTTCCGGTCTGAATAAAGCGCCCTGGAACCGCCACCGTATTGATATTGCCCGATGGGAAGGGTGATGGGCCGACCCGTGCTGTAGGTAACATCCAGGGACATGCTGAAGCGGTGTGATACCCGGTAATTGCTGGTGATGTTCAACGCATTGGGCTTGTCGTAATTGCTCGGGTAA
>DATKSX010000145.1:0-2965 GCA_035531415.1 Chitinophagaceae bacterium | reverse complement strand
GATCACCGATGAACTGAACAAGATTATTGCCAGTCCTACTCCCTCGGTGGGTCTGGATATTCTCTTTCGGACCGGATTGCTCCATATCATTTTCCCCCAAATGACCGATCTGGCCGGGGTGGAAATGGTGGAGGGGAAGGGACATAAGGATAATTTTTACCATACCCTGCAGGTCCTCGACAATATCAGCCTGCGCACCGATGACCTCTGGCTACGCTGGGCTGCGGTGCTGCATGATATCGCCAAGCCTGTCACCAAGAAATTCGAACCGGGACATGGCTGGACCTTCCATGGCCATGACGCGGTGGGAGGAAAAATGGTTCCAAGGATCTTCGCCAGGTTCAAACTCCCCCAACACGAACCCATGCGATTTGTCCGCAAGCTCGTGGAGCTTCACTTGCGGCCGATCTGCCTTTCCCGGGAGGATATCACCGATTCGGCAATGCGGAGGCTGCTTTTCGACGCGGGTAATGAAATTGACGCCCTGATGACTCTTTGTGAGGCAGACATCACCTCCAAGAATGAGATGAAAGTCCGCAGGTACCGCCAGAATTTCGAGCTGGTCCGCATGCGTCTGGCCGAAGTGGAGGAAAAGGACCGGATCCGCAACTGGCAACCCCCGGTTTCCGGGGAAACGATCATGGAAACCTTCGGGATTGGGCCCGGAAGGAAGGTGGGTGAGCTGAAAAATGCCATCCGGGAAGCCATACTGGACGGCCAAATCGGGAATAATTTTGAGGAAGCCTTCGCATTCATGATCAGCAAGGCACGGGAATTTGATCTTAATCCCCTGAATCAGGCATGAGCGTTGCAGGGGTGGATGGGTCAACTCCAGATAGTTGTGCGGAACCGGAAGGTGCAGTCTGTGAAAACTTATTTATTTTGCTCATATTTCCTTTAGGTTTATCATTACAAACCTTATTTTTTCAAATAAATTTTCTTTATGCCGGTTTTCAGGTTCAGGATTTACTGGGAAGAAGATGATTCCGTATACAGGGATGTGGTCATTACCGGGGAACAGAATTTCCGGCAATTCCATGAGGCCATTCTGATCGCTTTTGAATTCGATAAAAAGCACCAATCGGCCTTTTTCCGCAGCAATGATCACTGGCAAAGAGGAAGGGCCATCCTGTTGGAGCTGGACGAAGAACCCCGGGAAAAACCCCCGCTGCTCATGGAGGTCACTACAATCGCCTCCCTGGTGACCAAGCCCAATCAGAAATTCGTCTATGTCTACGATTTTGTCAAGAACTGGACCTTCCAGGTCGAACTGATCGGTCTTTCGAGGGAATTGAACCAGAAGATCCAGTATCCCGCCTGCATCCGCAAGGAAGGTCTTGGTCCCGCGCAATATGGAACCAGGGGATTGGTGAACGAAAAACTGGTGGAGATCGAGGAAAAATACGACCTGGCCAGTGACAAACTGGGAGAGGAAGGCTTCGGGGAAGAGGGGGAGGATGGAGAAGATGGGCAGGAGGAGGAAAAGGAATCCCCGGAGGAGGAATCCAGCCCGGACCAGGAAGTGATCTAATCCTATGCCACCGAAACTGGTCATCCTTTCCGGACCTACGGCCGTCGGGAAATCCGCCTTTGCGGCCCAAATCGCCCGGATTTTTCAAACCAGGATCATTTCGGCCGATTCCCGCCAATGTTACCGGGAGCTCAATATCGGCACGGCAAAACCTCCGGCAATCCTGCTGGAAGAAATTCCCCATTATTTCATCAATTCCCATTCCATTCACCATCCGGTTCATGCCTCGGATTTCGAATCCCTTGGTCTGGCCTATGCCCGGGAGATCTTCCTGCACCGGGCTGTGGGCATCGTGTGCGGGGGGACCGGCCTATATATCAAAGCCCTTTGCGATGGTTTGGACCAGATTCCCGGAGTGGATCCTGGTCTGAAAGAAAAAGTCGCCAGCCAATACCGGCAATTGGGCCTGGGCTGGCTCCAGGAATCAGTCCGAAGCCGGGATCCAGAGTATTATGCCTCCTCCGATATCCGCAACCCCAGAAGGCTCCTGAGGGCCCTGGAAGTATGCCTTTCCACCGGCAAGCCTTTCAGCAGTTTCAGGACTGGGAAAAAGGCTCATAGGCCTTTTTCCATGTTGCGGATCGCTTTTAAACTTCCCGGGGAAACACTGCGAAGCCGGATCAACCGGAGGGTGGACGCCATGATCAGCCAGGGGTTGGTTGAGGAATGTGAAGGACTCCGGGCCTACCGGGGAAAACCTGTTCTGCAGACCCTGGGTTACCAGGAAATATTCACCTACCTGGATGGAAACAGCACCCTTGGAGAAGCGGTGGAACGGATCAAATCCAATACCTGGCAATACGCCCGAAGGCAGATGACCTGGTTGAGGGGACAAAAGGATTGGATCTGGATGGACCCCGGGGAGGAGGAAAAAAACCTCCGGGTCATCCGGGAATTCGCAAATTGATCCCGGGAATCTAGAACTTGAACCCGATGCCCAGCAGCACATTGCTCGCTCCCGTGCTGATCCGGGCTGCGGCCGGGGAATTCTGAGCCACCAGGTAAGGCTGGTCGATATTGTACAGATTGCCGAAGACGTAGGTCAGGTCAGCGAACATGCCGTGGTTGCGGTAACCGATCCCTCCGCTGTACAGCATTTTGGACCCATCTACCGAAACATCCCTGTAGGGACTGCCGTAATAGGCAAATCCGACCCGCAAAGCCAGTACATCCAATTTAAGCTCACCCCCGATTCTGAAGTCGGAGGCTGCCTTGTACAAATTCCGGATGGAGGAATTGAGAATATCGGACTGGGCGGCGTCGGTTCCGCTGAAATGATAGGAAGCGTCCCCGTAGTTCACATATTCGTAATCTGCGGTGATAAATCCATGCTGGGCCTTAACATCCTCCGAGGTGCCGAACACATAGGTGGCGCTGACCACGCCCCTCCAGGGTGTGGTCAGGGAGTAGGAATACTGGCCGGGGTATCCGCCC
>DATKSX010000144.1:0-12132 GCA_035531415.1 Chitinophagaceae bacterium | reverse complement strand
GCATCCATCCAGGTGAGCTGCACGCCATCCTTCCCGGACCAGAGTAATCCATCGGAGTCTTCATGAATATGGTACCGGGTCCCTTTTTCATGCCAGTCCATGATGGACTGAAGATTGGGGATCAGGGTGCCGGTAAGGAATTCCTCATCTTCGGTGACGCGGTAATAATCATGACAGGCCACGAAGAACCAGAGGGTGGCGTCCACGGTATTATAATCGGGCGCTTCCCCCTGGTCTGGAAAACGGTTGGGAAGCATCCCCTCGCTGAGGTATTTGAGGAATTCCAGAAGGATCTCCCGGGCCAGGCCGGTCCTTCCGGTGGAAATGCAGAGGCCTCTGAGGGAAACCATCGTGTCCCTGCCCCAGGAGGTGAACCAGTGATAGCCCGCGATGATCCGGGAGGATCCGGATCCGTCCTGGATCAGGAACTGATCAGCGGCCAGCCGGAGGATCCGCTCGGTAGGGTCCTGCCCCTTCTGGATCAGGCCCATCCTGCGCTTTTGTTCCTGACTCAGGAGCATTGCGCCCTCCTTTTCAGGGGCCTCGCCGCTGGAAAGGGTAATGCAGATCTGGTCCCCCTGCTGCAATTCCTTTTCGAACCAGCCATAGGTGAACTGGTCTTCCATATGATCCAGGCCCCGGGCTTCCTCCTGCCGGTAATGAATATTGTAATACCAAATTGGTTTGGGGATGAAAAGGAATCCCGGAAAGCGGATGAATATCGTGGGCATCCCGACATAGGGATTGACCTTCCAGAGGTCATTTTGGAAGGAGCAGTCAGTCCGGATGGCCTGGTTGGAATGGACCAGGCAATGGTAATCCCGGCAGGTGATGAAGGGATTGAGCCGGAAGGAGAAGGGTTTTTCGGCTTCCAGGACTTCATACTGCACCACCGTCGTGTTTTGTCCCTGGATGGCGGCAATGGTCTTTTTCAGGGTGATGCCCCCGGCCTGGTAAGTGAATTGGGGAAAAATATTTTTCCGGAAACTGCGGAGCAACTGGTAACCCTGGGGATGGAGGGCATCCCGGTAATCCACGACGGAAATTTCGAAAGTTCCCTCGGAGTTGACCAGGGTTTCATCCATCCGGGCCACCTGGGAGATCCTCCGGGGACCCAGGGGATCGGAGGCCACCAGCAATCCATGGTACCGCCGGGTATTCATTCCGCAGACCGTGGAACTGGCCCACCCACCGGTCCCGTTGGTTTCAATCCATTCCAGCTGACTCAGCTGATCCGGGTCCGCCGGGGTGGGAATATCTAGCTCATAAGCCATGGGGGTATAAAATTAGACCGGATCACCTGATCTGAAAAGTTAAATGGTACAGCCGGAAATCCGGGCCATCCAAGCCCTGGCCGGGTCCGGAAAGAAAAAGGGCTGGATACCCTATTGAAATGATATCCAATGGGTATCAGGGAATTCCGCAAGATTAATGCCAGACCGGAAGGGTAGCTCCGTCCGGAAGATTTCCTCCAGTTAACGAACCGGTCCGCCCGGATCAGGAAGTAAAAAGAATCAGGTAATGGTTCTTGCGGCCTTTCTGAACCAGGAGGTACCTGGAATGGAGCAGGAGCTGTTCGGTGACCCGCATCGATGGGTCAGAAATCTTTTGCTGGTTGAGACTGATGCCCCCATTCAGGATCATTTTGCGCGCCTCGCCCTTGCTGGAAAAGATGCCGGCTTCAGCCAGCAGGCTGACCATATCTTTTTCAGCCTGAAGGAAACTCCGGGGGAGACTGGTCCGGGTGACTCCTTCCAGGTTTTCAAGCTTGGCTTCGTTCCATTCCACGGGGCCCCCGAAGGTGAACAGGGACTCCGTGGTGGTCATGGCACGGAGCATTTCCTCTTTTCCGTGGACCAGGGTGGTGGTTTCCCGGGCCAGGGCTTTCTGCAATACCCGGTCGGCGGGGTTTTCCCGGTGGGAAAGAATGAGGGCTTCGATTTGGCCCCGGTCCAGGAAACTGAAGATCCGGATCCATTTTTCCGCGTCATCATCCGCCGCGTTCAGCCAGAACTGGTAGAAATGGTAGGGAGAGGTCTTTGCCGGATCCAGCCAGATATTGCCCTGTTCGGTCTTGCCGAATTTCCCTCCGTCGGAACGGGTCAGCAACGGGCAGGTGAAGGCGAAAGCCTCCCCGCCGGTCCGGCGCCGGATCAGCTCGGTGCCGGTGACGATATTGCCCCACTGGTCCGAACCGCCCATCTGGAGCTTGCAATGATATTGGGTGAACAGGTGGTAGAAATCATATCCCTGGACGAGCTGATAGGTGAATTCGGTGAAGGAAAGGCCATTTTCGCTTTCCATGCGTTTTTTCACAGATTCTTTCGCCAGCATATAATTGATCGTGATGAGTTTCCCCGTATCCCGGATGAACTGGAGGAAGGACATTTCCCTGAACCAGTCGTAATTGTTGACGACCAGGGCCCCGTTGGCCCTTGAGGGATCGAAATCCAGGAACCTTTCGATCTGGGACCGGATACACCGGAGGTTATGGCTGAGGGTATCCTCATCCAGCAGGTTGCGCTCGGCAGATTTGCCGGAGGGATCTCCAACCATGCCGGTGGCTCCCCCGACCAGGGCGATGGGGCGATGGCCGGCCCGCTGCAGGTGCACCAGCAGGATCACGGGAAGGAGGCTGCCGATATGCAGGGAGTCCGCGGTGGGATCAAAACCGATATATCCCGTGGTTTGCTCTTTCAGCAATTGTTCCCGGGTACCCGGAACAATATCCTGGATCATGCCCCTCCAGGTCAGCTCTTCAATAAGATCCATCCTCCCGGTTTTTGGTCGCAAACCTACATGATTTTGAAGCATTTCTCAAGCAGCCGGAAACCTGAAACCGGGAGTTCACCATCAGGCAACGGACCCTGAATTACCTCGGGGGGGAAATCTTCGGCTTTTGACTATTTTTACTTTTCCGGCGCAAGAAAGCCGGAACAGGGCTTAGCCTGCCGTAAACGGAAAGCATGCGGGAAATTTTTGTATTGATGGGTTTGGCGGTCCTGGTGGGGTTTCGGTCCAGCGGACAGGCTAAATATTCCAATGATTTCCTGAACATTGGCGCAGGGGCCCGCGCCCTCGGCATGGGAAACGCCCAGGCCGCCAGCGTGGGGGATGCCAGTTCCGGCTACTGGAACCCGGCAGGCCTGATGTATGTGAAAGACCGCCCGGAAATCGACCTGATGCATGCGGAATATTTCGCCGGGATCGGTACCTATGATTATGGTGCTGCCGCCTTTCCCCTTGTAGACCAGAAACATGTCCTGGGAATCTCCATAATCCGGTTTGGGGTGGACAATATTCCCAATACCCTCTACCTGGTCGGACCGGATGGGTCTGTCAACTATAATAACATCACCACCTTCTCCTCGGCGGATTACGCTTTTCTTTTTTCCTATGCCCAGGACCTCAGGCTGTTTGGTTCCCGGGGACCGGCGATCCATGCCGGGGGAAACCTGAAAGTGATCTACCGGGAGGTGGGGTCCTTCGCTCATGCCTGGGGCTTTGGGGTGGACCTGGGCCTCAGGGCAGATTACAAACATTGGGATTTCGGGGTGATGGCCAAGGACCTGACCTCCACTTTTAATGCCTGGCAGTTCAGCTTCACGGACCAGGAAAAACAGGCCCTTTATCTCACCGACAATAATATTCCCGTGAAATCCACGGAGATCACCCTGCCTTCCCTGATCGCTGCGGCCGGGTATCATTTTACGATCCACAGCCATTTTGACCTGCTGGCGGAACTGGACCTCTATTCCACTTTTGACGGGCCGCGCAATACGGTGGTCAGCGGAACCACGGTAAGCATCGACCCCAGGCTGGGGATCGAGCTGAGCTATAAAAAGATCATTTTCCTCAGGGCCGGGGTGTCCAACATTCAGCGGACTCCGGATGACAGCGACACCACCAACCAGCGATACCTTACAATATATGAACCGAGCCTGGGCGCCGGCTTCCGGATTCATAACGTGGACATTGAGTATGCCTTCACAGACCTGGCCAATCAGTCCCAGCCCCTGTATTCTAATATCTTTTCCATCAAGGTGGTGGTACCGAAATTAAAGAGGAAACCGTGAGCTGCCGGACCTTCATCAAAACATTCCTGCTCGTCCTCGGGGTTTTTCCCCTGGGGTACCGGTCCATCGCCCAGACCTATGGCAACGAATGGATCGATTACAGCAAGACCTATTATAAGTTCAATATCGGCAGTGACGGGATTTACCGGATTGCGGACTCCACCCTGGTTTCAAAGGGGCTCGGGGCCACCCCCGCCCAGCAATTCCAGCTCTGGCACAACGGGCAGCAGATCCCCCTTTATACCTCCATCCCCTCCGGGGTGATGGTAGACACCGATTATATTGAGTTCTTCGGTCAGCATAACGATGGCACTCCCGATACCAGGCTTTATAATTACCCATCCTACCAGCTTTCCACCGGTTACAGCCTGTTTACGGATACTGCTGCCTATTACCTAACGGTCAACCCCTCCGGGGGAAATTCCCGGATCACGGCTGCAACCAATAATGTGAGCAACCCAGGGGTCCCGCCCGAAGCATATTTCCTCGATACGGTATCCTATTATTTCTCCCAGTTGTTCAATCCGGGGTTTGCCGAGCTGGTGTCCGGGGATTATTTTTATGCCTCTACCTTTGATTCCGGAGAGGGGTTTGCCAGCAATTTCATCTATCCGGGCACTCCCCTGACCCAGACCCTCAATAATATTTATGTTTACCCGGCCGGCCCTCCGGCCTTCCTCCAGACCGATGCGGCGGGTACCGCCCCCAACACGAGGGACCTGAAAGTGACCCTGAATGGGCATACCCTTGCGGATTCCTCTTTCAGCCAGTTTTCCCTGGAGCGATACCGCATTTCCAATATCCCCCTTTCCGACCTGAACGGAAATTCTGCCACCGTGGAATTTTTAAACGGAAGCTCCTCGGGCTCGGACCGGGTAGAGGTGGCCGACCTGAAAATCGCCTATCCCAGCCAGTTCAATTTCGGGGGCCAGTCCTTTTTCAGTTTCCCCATCGCTTCCGCCCCTGCCCAGAAATACCTGGTCATCACCAATTTCGCATCCGGGAGCAATTCCCCGGTCCTTTATGACCTGACCAACGGGCAACGCTTTCTGGGCAATACGGATTCCCCGGGCACTGTCCGGTTCATGCTTCCCCCCTCCCTGCAGCCCAGGCAGCTGGAGCTTTCCGCTGCTTCTGCCATCCAGCCAGTAGGGCCAATTACCATCAGGAATTTCGTTGATTATTCCCAGCCCTCCAACCAGGGCAATTTCCTCCTCATCACCAACGCCTCCCTGCTCAATGATGGAAACGGGAATAATTTCGTGGAGCAGTACAGGGCCTACCGGGCTTCCCCGGCCGGAGGGGGGTTTCAGGCCGTGACCGTGATGATGGACCAGTTAACCGACCAGTTCGCATACGGGATCAAGAACGACCCCCTTTCCATCCGGAACTTCTGCCAGTTTGCCCTGAGCCGGTTCGCCGTCAAACCTGCGGATGTGCTGCTGATCGGCACCGGGGTCACCTATGACCAATACCGGGTCGGCGAAAACACCCCCGGGTACCGGGCCATCCAGCTGGTCCCCACCTTCGGACACCCCGGGTCAGACGTGCTGCTCACTTCTGCGCCGGGCAGCATTGTTCCCCAGATCCCCATCGGAAGGCTTTCGGTGGAACTGGGGGGCCAGATCGGGGTCTACCTGGCCAAGGTCAGGCAATTTGAGAGCCTGCTGCAGGACAGTTCCCAGGCCGACCAGACCATAGCGGGCCGGGGATGGACCAAGAACGTGTTGGACATCATCGGGGCCGACGATATCGGGCTCCAGTCTCTGCTGACGGCCTATTTCAACGGATACGACAATTTTGTCGAGGATCCCTTTTATGGAGGCAATCCCTACCGGATTGAGAAATCCAGCACCACCGCGGTGGTGCAGGCAGGGACGAGGCTTACCGATTCCCTTTTTTCCGCAGGCCTGGGCCTGGTCCATTATTTCGGCCATTCCTCGGCGACCACCCTGGGGTTCAATCTGGACATCCCCTCGCAACTGGGTAATGCCGGGAAATATCCCTTTTTCCTGGCCAACGGATGCAACGCGGGGGCGATCTTCAGCGGGGACTCCCTGAGGCTTCAGGGGCAGGGAATCCTCAGCGAGCAATTCCTGTTCAGCCCGGATGCGGGTGCCATCGGGTTCATTGGCAGCAGTACCTTCGGAGTGACCAATGTGCTGGATTACTACACAACCCAGCTCTATCGCAACCTGTGTCTGACCAATTATGGCGGCCCCATCGGCCAAACCATGGCCAATGTGATCGCCAATGTGGCCGCCCAGCATAACGACTTTCTGGATGAAGCCAATGCGGAAGTCTACAACCTCAATGGAGATCCTGCCCTGCGAACCTATTACAGCAATTTTCCAGACTACGATATCGAGCAGCAGGCCGTCAGCTTCAACCCCTCCATCGTAACGGTGGCCCAGGGTTCCGTGCAATTGCAATTCATCGTATATAATATCGGCAAAGCGGTCACGGATTCCCTGACTGTCCAGGTCAAACGAATCAGTCCCAACGGGGTTTCATCCACCATTTTCTCCAGGACCGTCCCCGGTCCCTATTATTCAGACACATTCCGTTTGTCTGTTCCGGTCAACGGAGCCCCGGATGCCGGAGAAAACCGGTTCATATTCAGTCTGGATCCGGCGAACCTGATCCAGGAAACCACCAAGTCGAATAATCAGCTGGAAAAGGATCTTTTCATATTCGAAAACGATATCAAACCCATTTATCCCTACGATAATTCCATCATGGGGCAAAGCGGCTTCAGTTTTGCCGCCTCCACCGCCGATCCTTTTGCTCCGCAGGCTCAGTATGAGTTCCAACTGGATACCTCTGGTAGTTTCAACAGCCCGCTGCTGGTCCAGCTGGCCGCTTCCGGGATCGGGGGGCTTTACCGGTTCAATCCCGCCATCGGCCTGCAAAACGGCCAAACCTATTACTGGAGGGTTGGGAAAACTCCATCCCCCGGCCAAACCCAGACCTGGAATGGTTTTTCTTTCCTTTATGCCCCCGGGGATTCGGCGGGATGGAACCAGTCCCATCCCTTCCAGTACCAGGAAAATATCCTGAACAATATGGTCCTGGACAGCACCGGCCTGTTCCGGTTCGCCCCGCAGGTCAGTACGCTGAACATCGGCACCGTGCTCTACCCTTACAATACGGACAACCAGAAAATAACGGAGAACGGGTTCGTGTATGTGGAAAATGACGGAGGAAACGCCCTGAGCTCTCTCCAGTTCGCGATGTATAACCCGGTCACTACCCTTCCCTTTATCAATATCAAGCCAGGCAGTGGCACTTTTGGAGGCACTTATTTCAACAGCATTGTTCATACCAATTCGGATCGGGCCAATATTGACTTTCAGTATACCAGCCTGGCCTCCAGGGAACTGATCCTGGCCTTCCTGGACAGCATTCCCCCCGGATGGCTGGTCAGTATGACCAACTGGGCTTCGGTCACCTATCTGGCCAACAACACTTTCATTAAGGACTGGATGGCCGATTCCACTACTCTCGGATCTGGTCATACACTTTATGACAAGCTGAAGGAGATGGGGTTTTCCATGATTGATTCTTTTTACCGTAATATTCCCTTTCTTTTTTATTTCCGGAAAAATTCTGATGGAAGTTTTACTCCTTTGTACCAGGCTGTAGGTAGCGAGCCCTCTGATCTGCTATCAGCCACTTTCACTTTGTCTGGATTTCAATCCCAGGGGTCCATGGAATCCCCCCTGATCGGGCCTTCCAAGGGATGGAAAGAACTCCGGTGGCATGTACATTCCCTGGACCCGGGTGCCGCAGACAATTCCTCCATCCAGGTTTACGGGGTGGATTATAACGGCAACTCCACCCTGATTTACAATAATCCGCCGGGGGACACGGTATTGTCTTTCATCAACCCCGTCACCTATCCCTATCTCCGGCTCATGCTGAACACCCAGGATACGGTTTACGGTACCCCCGCCCAGCTCGATTACTGGAGGGTATTTTATACCCAGCCCCCGGAAGGGGCACTGGCTCCGAATCTGTTCTTTAATTTCCAGGACACCGTAAGCCAGGGGCAACCGCTCCCTCTTTCTGTGGCCTTCGCCAACGTGAGCCCAACCCCCTTTGACAGCCTGGCAGTCAAACTCACCATCACCGATCCCGGAAATGTGGTCCATTCCATACCGGTTCCCCTGCAGCGAAAACTGCTGGTGAACGATTCCCTTCATTTATCCGCCACAGTGGATACCCGGACCCTGAGCGGGTTGAACACCCTTTTTGTGGAAGCAGATCCGAACAACAGCCAGCCGGAACAATATCATTTCAATGATTTCGGATACAAGCAGTTCTATGTCAAGCCCGGGAAATTCAATCCGCTCCTGGATGTCACTTTCGACGGAATCCATATCCTCAATGAGGATATCGTTTCTGCGAGACCCCATGTCCTGATCCGGCTCAGCGATCAGAACAAATACCAGCTCCTTTCGGACACCTCCCTGGTGACCCTCCAGATCGTTTTTCCGGACGGCAGCCTGCATCCCTTCTATTTCAACAACGATACGGTGCACTTCACCCCGGCCGATACCACCCGGGCGGGTTCAGGGAATGTGGCTCAGGTCGATTTTAACCCTTATTTCCCGGTGGACGGCACCTACGAGCTGGTGGTCACCGGGAAGGACCCCGGAGGTAACAGCGCCGGAACGGTGGCCTACCGGGTTTCCTTCCAGATCATCAACAAGCCGATGATCTCCAATTTGCTGAACTACCCCAATCCATTCACCACTTCTACGGCATTTGTATTTACCCTAACCGGTCTGGAGATCCCTTCCCAGCTGAAGATTGAAATCATGACCATTACCGGTAAAATCGTCCGGGTGATTACCCGGGAGGAATTGGGACCCCTCCATATCGGCCGCAATATCACCCAATACAAATGGAATGGTACCGACCAGTACGGGCAAAAACTGGGCAACGGAATTTACCTCTACCGGGTCGTGGCCAGCCTGAACGGGAGCAAAATGACCCTGTTCCAGTCCGGGGCGGACCAGTATATCACCAAAGGATACGGAAAGATGTACCTGATGCGGTGACCGGACCGGCCCATCGCGGATCGCTTATAGCCATGGTAACCCCGGGGGACCTCCATATGATCTCTTTCAATGTGCCTGATCCACCGGATTACGGTGGGGTGATCGAGGTTTGGGAGAAGATCAGGGCCCTGCATTCCCTGGGAATCAAAATTCATCTGCATTGTTTCGTCTACAACCGGCCCCCGGCTCCAGGCCTGGAGGCCTTTTGCGCGTCGGTCCATTATTATAGGCGGAAAACCGGTCTTTTTGGAATGCACCCCGGGTTACCCTATATCGTTTCCTCCCGCAATAGCCGGCAATTGCGGGAAAGGCTTGCCCTGGATGAATTTCCGATCCTGGTGGAATCCCTGCATGGGACCGGATTTCTGTTAAATGGCAATTGGAGGGATCGGGTGATCCTGATCCGGCTGCACAACCTGGAATCGGTTTATTACCGGAACCAGGCAGCCTGGGCCGGATCCTTATTCCGGAGGATTTATTTCCGGGCAGAAGCCCGGAGACTGAAGGTTTATGAGAACCTGATTACCTCCACCCCGCGTTTTTTCCTGGCCATCCATCCTGCGGACCGGAAGGCTTTTTCAGAACAACATCCCGGAGCCAGGGTGGAATACCTTCCGGCATTCCTTCCCTTCCGGGAAGTGCGATCCCTGGAGGGCAGGGGGGACTACTGGTTATACCATGGGGACCTCAGCGTCCCGGATAATGACCATGCGGCGCGATGGATAATCGAAAAGGTCTGGGAGTCCGGGTATGGAACCCTGGTCATTGCGGGAAGGAGCCCAGGAAAAGGCCTGATCCGGATGATCAGGTCCGGGGCAGGGATCCGGCTTGAGGCTGACCCGGGAAGCGAAAGGATGGAGGAACTGATCCGGAAAGCCCAGGGACACCTAATCCTGTCCTTTAATCCCACCGGGATCAAAATCAAATTGCTCCATGCCCTTTTCCACGGGAGGCATTGCGTTGTTTCCCAGGAGCTGGTCCGGGAAACGGGGCTGGAACTGCTATGCAGGCTGGTCACCGGCGCCTCCGACTTTAAACGGGCTCTGGAAGCTTTGAATCAGGTTCCCTTTAACCAGGAGGATATCCTGCTGCGGAAAACCTTGCTAGAAAAGCAATTCGATAACCGGGAGAACGCCCTGAGGTTATGGCACTTTCTATCCCCCCCCTGAAACCCTTCCCTTTTTAATGAAGGATGGGAACCCTTCGTTAACTTTAGAAAACTTTTCCTCTTTCCTTGAGAACGGTTCCAAAAACCCTGCTGGGGTTGGCCCTCTTCAGTACCGCCATGGGGTATCTGGAATCTGCCGTGGTGATATACCTCAGGCAATTGTATTATCCATCCGGGTTCAGTTTTCCGCTCACCCCCATTCCGCCTCATGTTGCCGTGGTGGAATTTTTCCGGGAAATCGCAACCCTGATCATGCTGGCCGGGATTGGCTGGTTTGCGGGAAAGAACCGTCCCCAGCGCTTTGCGTATTTCCTGTTTTGTTTCGGAATCTGGGATATATCCTATTATGTCTTCCTCAAACTTTTGCTGGGATGGCCCGCCTCCGTGTTCACCTGGGATATTCTTTTTTTGGTTCCCCTGCCCTGGGTGGGTCCGGTCCTCGCTCCCTGCATCGTATCATTAACCATGATCCTTTATACCCTGGCCCTGTCCTGGCTGCATCACCATGAGCCCGGGATCGGCCTGTGGAGAAAGGAAAGGATCGCGGTGTGGATCGGGAGCCTGATCCTGATTATTTCCTTCCTTTGGGATTACCTTCGGTACCTGGTTAATCATTGGTCCGCCGGGATCGTCTGGCGGCCCGGAAGCGACCAGGCCCTCTTCCGGGGACTTGGTTCCTTCAAACCGGATTGGTTCAATTGGGGCATCTTTTGGATCGGGGAATTGCTGTTGGCCTGGGTCATCATCAGGCTTCTTACCAGGATTTACCGGATCAGGAGGATCCAGGGGCCGGAGAATCCCGGGAAATCCCACGGGTCAGGCAGGTAATCGTAGGAACATCTCCCCAGGAAGAAGAACCCCTGATCCTTTTGCTATCTTGGAACGGGTTTCCCGGAAAACAATCCCTGGCTTCAAATGAGATTTAAGACCCTGCTTTTTATTATCCTGCTCTTAATAACCGGGGATTTGCTTTGCCTCTCTTTTTGGAATTTCCCACAAAGGGACGATTACATTTTAAATTTTCTTTACCACCATCTGGGCTTTTGGGGGGTTCAATCCTGGATTTACCATAATAATACCGGGAGGTATTTTTCATCCTTTATTGGTGCCGTATTCGCATCCAAAGGATTTTTGTATGCTCATTATTATTTGCATTCCCAACTCCTGATCATGGGAACAATCGCCGGCATGATTTTCATGAGCAGGAGGCTTTTGAAGCGCCTGTTGAATTATTCCTTATCCTATGCTTCGGCCCTGTTATATTCCCTTGTTTTCTTCCTGGTTTTCCTTTCCATTGCCCCGGAGGTATCTACAGCCCTTTTTTGGTTCTCCTCCTCGGTGACTTACCAAACTGGCAATATTCTTCTTCTTTTTTTCATCGGATCGGTGGTTGAGGTGGTTTATCCGGGAAATTCATTCAGAAGAACCATTTTCGCCGTCGTTTCGGCAGGGCTCATTTTCCTCATTATGGGAACCAACGAGCTGTCTGCCCTGTTGGTTTCCTTCCTTTTCATTCCGGTTATCTGGATGCTGTGGCGCCGCCGCCGCGTTTCCGCCCCGGTTTCCCTGGTCTGGATTTTGACCCTTGGGTTGTCCCTATTTTTCCTTTTCCATGCCCCCGGAATCGCCCTCAGAACAAGGTCCATCCCGGTCCATAATCCCGTATCCGCCATTGGAAGCGCCCTGTTTTGGTTGGCCACCTCCTTTTGGTTTTCCTTCAAGGTTCCGCTGTTTTGGTTTTTTGAGATCGATATGTTCTTTATAGGCACCCTTTTTAAGTCGGATAAACCAGCAGTCCCTCTGGAAGGATTTATAAATCTGC